>JAFGTN010000900.1 GCA_016934075.1 Pirellulales bacterium | reverse complement strand
ACTATAGGCCGGTCGACGAGAACGATATCCCCCCCAAAACCATGTTCGTGCTGGTCGACTGTGCCGCGCCCGAGAAGGCCGAGGACCTCGATCCCCAAACAATCCCGCAAGTTGTTGGGCGAGCCCTGCTTTTCGGACGCCAGACCGATAAGCCCGCGCGGATGTCGATATCGGGTGTTTCTTCGGCAAAACTAGACGAAGTGAAGACTTTTATCGCGGATGTTGCCGCCGCGGAAATCCTGGGCGAGCCCGAACAAGATACGCTGGGCCAGCGCTCGACCACGCAGGATCTGCTGCGGCGGCCGTGGTTTTTACCACGAGACGTAACCCAGGCACAAATTCGCGACTTGATGGATCGCCACACCCGACATGCGCTGTTGGAGCAATGGCCGCAAATGAAACTCGGTTGCCTCGACGGCAAAACGCCACAGGAAGCCGTGGGCGATCCGGGTTTGAAAAATCGCGTGGCGGCCTTGGTGCTGGTTCTGGAAACCACCATCGATTCGAATGACGGCGACTTCGATTTCAACACATTGCGAACCAGGCTGGGTTTGCCCGAGGCGGGGCCCATCGATCTGAATACGATTGGAAAAGACGACAATGGAAAAGGTGCTACGCTCGCGGGCGCATCGGCCATGGCAAGCCTGCCATTAGTGCGGCTGGCACGTCTGGAATGCGAAAAGTTGTCCGATGAACTGCTCTTGGAAGGCTATCATCGGGCGGTAGCGTTCCATGCCGATAAGGCCTTGCGTCGCTTTGGTGTGGAAATCCTGTCTCGACAGACTTTCAAGGGCAAGGACGAAGAACTCGAAGTCCTGGGACGACTGTGCCACCTTGAAACCGATGTCGATAAACGCTTGGGATATGTGGAGCGCGGTCGCAAGAGTGCCGAAGAGGCCAAGAAGTCTTGTGCTATGTGGGATTTGCTCGAACTACCCATTCGATTGGAACGAAATGAGACCGAAGAGATGGGGCGCCTGGTGCAACACCTGCAAGCCAAACATGTCAACGAGCCGGGCGTGGCCGACGCGCTGGTCGAGTTCCTCGTGCAAATCGGGGTTCTGCGTCCCGACGGCACGCCCGCCGGAATGCCGCCGGGCATGGCACCCGCCGCGGGCGGACCACAAGAACCTCCAATGGCCGCACCCGAAACCGATTCGGGTAAACTCTGGACACCTGATGGCGATGCGGGCGGCGGTGGCGGAGAAAAAAGCAAGCTGTGGGTGCCGGGTATGGATTGAAAAAACCACGGCTGCTTAGGTGAATCATTGACACGAAAGCTATTATTCTAACGTTGTTATGGAGAACTTCTGCCGATGGAAATTTCAGAAGAACTGATAAGATTACTTCAATGTCCACTATGCGGCAGCAGTGTGGAAGAGATATCTCCAGGCGATTTATTGTGTTGCTCGAAGGCGACTTGCGAAAATGGCAGGCCAGACGGTTTTCCCCATACCAACGGGAAAATGATATTGGTGGATTTTCAAAACAGTGTCTTGGATCTTGAGACGATTCTAAAATCGGGGGGAGCCAGTCAAATTAAACGAAGCAGCAAGAAGACACTACGAAATTCATTTCTCAGTCTTCTTGTTGGAAAAAACAAAGTAGCAGCGCCAAACGCCCGAAAATTGCTTGACAAAATCAAAGCTCGCGAAGAAAAGCCGAAGATACTGATTATAGGAGGCGCTACTATAGGAAGCGGTTCGGACATGCTTTTTGAAGATCCTAATGTACAAACAGTATCATTTGATATTTATAGCACTGAGAATACCGATTTCATTGCCGATGGACACTCCATTCCCATCAAAGATGCTACGATTGATGCTGTATGGGTTCAGGCCGTCTTAGAACATGTGCTGAATCCGTGGCGTGTTGTGTCGGAAATTGCCCGCGTTTTGAAGCCGACCGGCTTGGTCTACTCGGAGATTCCCTTCATGCAACAAGTACATGAAGGGGCATATGATTTTACTCGTTTCTCCGAATCCGGGCAGCGGTGGTTGTTTCGCCATTTCCGGTGCATTGAAAGTGGCGTAGCCCAAGGTCCGGGCAGTGCGGCGTTCTTGTCGCTTCAGCGTCTGGTGGCCTGCTTGTTGCGCCAACCACGATACGGTAGTTGGATAGGTATCGCCCTTTTCTTCTGGCTTCGTTTTCTGGACCGATTCATCCCCAGGGAGTTTGGCCTTGGTTCTGCTAGTGGCATATACTATTTTGGGGAAAAAACTGATCGGCCACTCTCTCCAAAAGATATTATTACGCAGTATCAAGGCGTTCCAGACTGAGCGGCGCGTCCGCGATCAATTAGTCCCGTCAATTGTGACTGTATCCGCCAAAACCTAATTTGACCCTGTTTACGGTTGTTGCGGGTGGGCCATGCCAAGCGGGAGGTTAGAACTGAAAGTCCGACGTTTACCGTTGGAGCCGATACTGGATTTGTTACCGAGGCAAACAGAAAAGGTTGGACTAGCCGAGTCGTTTTGCCATAATCACTATGGAGCATCACATGACAACACCTTCTCCCAATCATTCGATTTCCCAGGTGGTTGTCGGACTTCGCGACGTTTTCGATTCGGGCCGAACGCAAGACGTGTCCTGGCGGATCGATCAACTAGATGCATTACGGCGGCTGCTGGAGGAAAACGAGTCGCGATTTTTCGGGGCCCTTCGTGACGACCTGGGCAAGTCGGTGACCGAGGCCTGGGCCGCCGAACTGGGATTCCTGCTTTCGGAAATCAATTTCGCGAGGAAGAACCTCCGGAGTTGGATGCGGCCCACTCGTGTTTCGACACCCTTGGCCTGCCAGCCGGGAAGAAGCTGGGTAGAGCCGCAGCCGCTGGGTCTGGTTTTGATCATCGGCGCCTGGAACTATCCCGTCGGCCTTCTCCTGGGTCCCTTGGTGGGAGCAGTTGGGGCAGGTAACTGCGGGATTTTGAAACCTTCCGAACAGGCGCCAAAAACGGCAGCCCTTTTAGAAGAACTGTTGCCGCTTTATCTGGATACGAATTGTTTCAGCGTTGTGCAAGGCGGCGCTGAAGAGACCGGCGGATTGCTTGCCGAACGCTTCGACCTGATTTTTTACACCGGTGGAGCGGCAGTCGCGAAGATTGTGATGCGCGCGGCCTCCGAACATCTCACACCAGTCGTTCTGGAACTTGGCGGCAAGTGCCCGGCCATCGTCGACCGTGATGTCGATCCGGCCACGGCGGGCCGGCGCATTGCCTGGGGACGATTCATGAACGCCGGGCAAACCTGCGTCGCGCCCGATTACGTCCTGGTTGACAGAGATATAGAGGAACCGCTGATTGATGGAATGGTCGCGGCAGTGGAAGAATTTTTCGGCAAGCAGCCAGACCTTAGCGACGATTACGGCCGCATCATAAACAACCATCACATGCAGCGGTTGGTCGATCTGCTGGGGAAAACCACCGCTACGGCCACCCCGAACCTGCAAATGGTAATCGGTGGCCGTTGGGATGTCGAATCGCGTTACTTCGCGCCCACAATACTCAAAGGAGTTTCGCCCGACTCACCCATCATGGGTGAAGAGATTTTCGGCCCTATTCTACCGGTCCTTTCGGTGTCCGATGTCGACGAAGCACTGGAGTTTGTGCGTTCTCAACCAAAACCTTTGGCCGTTTATACCTTCACCCACGACAAGCAGGTCGAACGCCGCGTCTTGCACCGGACGAGTTCGGGCGGTGTATGCATTAACGACGTGATCATGCAACTGACGGCCTTGGGCCTGCCGTTCGGCGGTGTGGGCGACAGCGGCATGGGTGCCTATCACGGACGCCACTCTTTCGAGGCTTTCAGCCACAAAAAGGCCGTCATGCGGCGAACCCTGCACCCCGATTTGAAGCTCCGCTACCCGCCGTATGATGAAACCAAGCTCAAGTGGCTGCGACGCTTGATGTAACGGCGGGTAGTTTACTCATCAGTGAATTTATAGGCCGTTTTCCAAAAAATGTTTTGGGCGATTCGATACCGATCGTCGTCTCGGCCCGTTCGGCCGATGGTGCCGCTGCGTTGGCCGTGATAAACTGTACGTCGAGATAGAAATATTGGGGTATATTTTGGACACGCCCTGCTATTCTACAGTTCAGCTCAAGACTTGCTTGTCGCTGTGGTGCCGACTATCATGAATAATAACTCGAATCTCACCGCATACACCGGCCGCAAGCGGTCGGGCTAACCAGAATTTCCCGGATTCCACCAATGGATACCTTCGAAAACACCCGTAGACAATTTCTCACCTCTTTCTTGATCGCCGGATCGAGCAGCGCATTGGCGCGGATGGCAATGGCTCAAGACAACAGAGATGTGCCCTGGCTTGACGAGATCCAGACCGGACCGGCTAAAGTGCCGCCGGGCGCGCCGAAACTGAAATCGGTATTGACCGACGCACAAGGCCGGAGCATTTCCGACCTTGATGCCTGGCGGCGAGAGCGCGAAAAGATTCGCCGCCGCTGGCTCGATTTCCTCGGACCGCTTGCCGGCAAGCGAATCGCTCCGCCGAAATTGGAAGTTGTCGAAGAGGATCGTCCCCAGGGTGTGATTCGTCGGCTGGTTCGCTATGAGATCGAGCCGGGTATCGTTACCGAAGCCTATCTGCTCATACCCGAGAAACTCGCGGCGAAAGCGCCGGGTGTGGTCGTTTTCCATTCCACCGTGAAACATGCGATCCTGCAGCCGGCTGGAATCGAGGGCGTTCCGGAAAAGGCCTTCGGGCTTGGTTTTGCGCGGCGAGGCTATGTGACATTCTGCCCACGTAATTACCTGTGGCCTGACAACACACACTACGAGACCAAAAAGCCGGTCGAGGAACTGCGACGCCGCCATCCCCAGTCGAAGGGCATGGCCAAGATGTTATACGACGCCTTAGTGGCCGTGGATATCCTGGCCGCTTTACCGCAAGTCGATAAAAGTCGATTGGGTGCGGTGGGTCATTCGTTGGGCGCCAAGGAGGTCTTCTATCTGGCCGCTTTCGACGAACGGATCAAGGCCACGGTCAGCAGCGAAGGCGGCATAGGTTCGAGCTTTTCCAACTGGGATGCTCCCTGGTACCTGGGTCGCAAGATCGGCGACAAATCATTTCCTCACGAGCACCACGAACTGCTATCGTTGATTGCGCCGCGTGCTTTTCTTTTGATAAGCGGCGATTCGGCCGATGGCGATCATAGTTGGCCGTTTATAGAGGCCACCTTACCCGTCTATCGGCTTTATGGCAAACGCCCGCGACTGGGTATGTTCAACCACAAAAAAGGTCACAGCGTTCCGCCCTCAGCCGAGCGGCGTCTTTACGAGTGGATCAAGGTGTATTGTTGATTGTGTCTTCCCGATGGGATACAATGAAGCAACACACTATCCAATCCATCCCTCAAAACCAATCATTCCATGGGAGCCCCGCGATGAATAGTCTTTCACGGCGAAGATTTCTTGCCACAACCAGTGCTGTTGCCGCTGGAGCCACATTTGCCGGCCCCGCGTTTCTCCGCGCGAAAAACCTCAACGACCGCATGAACGTTGCCGCCATTGCCGTCGGCGGACGTGGAGCGGCGAATGTGAATAAAGTTTCCGCGCAGCCCAATGTCGACATCACGGCCATTTGCGATGTAGCGCCCGCCGCGCTGGGAGCAGCGGCGAAGAAGTACCCAAAGGCGCGAAAGACGACCGACTATCGCAAGCTTTTCGATAATCCCAATGAATTCGATGCCGTGACTGTCAGCACGCCGGAACACAACCATGCCATGGCGACAATGCTCGCCCTGAAGCATAAGAAGCATGTGTATTGTGAGAAACCGTTGACCCACGACATTTGGGAAGCACGCCAAATTCGTGTCGAGGCGGAACGTGCGGGCGTGGCCACGCAGATGGGTATCCAGATTCACGCCTGGGCAAACTATCGTCGCGTTGTAGAGTTGATCCGCAGCAACGCCATCGGCAAGGTGACCGAAGCACACGTCTGGACATCGCGTGCCTGGGGATTTCAGAGTGAAGCCGATTCGAAGAAGAACAAGGACCTGATCTACGTCACCGAGAAGCCAAGCAAAGCCGACCCGATTCCAGAAGGTTTCGATTGGGATTGCTGGCTCGGTCCGGCGACAGCCCGACCTTACAGCTCGGTCTATTTTCCCGGTCCGCGCTGGTATCGCTGGTGGGACTTCGGCAACGGGACCATGAGCGACTTGGGCAGCCACATGAACGACCTTTCTTTCTGGGCCTTGGATCTGAAATATCCCAAGACCATTGAATCTTCTGCTCCGTTGCCACCGCAACCGGATATCGCGCCCGCCTCGATGCAGGCGAAGTACACATTCGATGCCCGGGGCGATCAGCCGCCGGTTTCTTTAACCTGGTATCAAGGCATGTGCAAGCCGCCGCAGGTGCTCGATAAAACCGTGCCCGACTGGGGCAGCGGCACACTGTTTATCGGCAGCGAAGGGATGTTGCTTTCCGACTACGGCCGACATGTGTTACTTCCCAAGGAAAAGTATGCCGACTTCAAGGGCCCCGTCCCGTTCATCCCGCGCATCAAGGATCAGAACCACCAGGCGGAATGGGTACAGGCGTGTGCCAGCGGGAACCGCACAAGCGCCAACTTCAACTACTCGGGCTTGCTGACCGAGATGAACCACCTGGGCAACGTCGCGTTTCGCGTGGGCAAGAAGCTGGAGTGGGATCCGGTCAACCTCCGCGCCACCAATGCCCCCGAGGCCGATAAATACATCAACCCGCCTCGCCGCAAAGGCTGGGAGTTGATTTAGGGGGTAAAGTGGCTATGAGCTTTGAACTATGACAGTAGTGTAAAGTTCTTGCTTTCATAGTCCATAGTCCAAACTCCACCGCCCAAGAAACGCAAAACCGGGCGCCCGACGAGGGCACCCGGTCTGGGTCGATTTGCGTTTTCGCTGACGGGCTTCTTAGAAGGCGTATCGGGCCATAAACTCGAGACGCGTGGAGTTGCCTTCGTCGAGACCATTGTAAAGGGTTTTCAACTGGCCAACCTCAAATCCAAGTTGGAATTGCTTGGTTGCGTCGAACATGATGTTGGCGTAGTAGAATTGGTTGTATAGCCGTCCGTTGGCGGGTATGTCCTGGTCGAACGGATCGTCCACACCGTAGGCAAAGTGGCTATGCAGACGGTAAGTCCAGTAGTAGTAAAGCTCTACCCATCCACCTTGCGAACGGATAGGTTCGAGAGTGTTGGGGTTGATGCTCTGACCGATACCGCCCAGGTATGTTCCCAGGGCTTCGCCGCAAAACAACTCGCCACGCACGCCGAAGCGACTGGTGATGGGCATGTCGAGGTCCGTGTTGAACGACCAGGTGCGACGTCTTACGTCGTCGTCAACCAACGCGCCGCCGTTGAAGTAGTCGAAGCCCACTTCGCCGATGTGTGCGGAGACACCCACTACGGTCGGCTTGCAGCCCTTGCCGCGGTGGCCGAGGGTCAATGCCGCGCGACCTTCGATTGTGGGCCAACCGCCCGGCTCACGTATGATGTCCGCATGGCCGTTGAAGTCGCTGAGAATATTGGCGTTGAGCGAACCCTGCAAGGTCAAGAGCGTGGTGTTGGAGAACGCCAGGTATCGTTCGTAACGCAGTTGCGGACGACGGTATCCGATGTTACCTAAATCCCAATATACGGAATACAAACAGGTGGTGGGGTACAAGGGCGAAATTATGTCCCATGTTTGACCTATCAGAAGGCGATAGTCGCTATTCTTGGCTTCTACATAGGCGTGACGCAGCAGCACTCCGCCTTTGTTTTCGGTGTTGGCGAAGTCGCCTTGGAAGTCAAACTCGATTTTGCCCCCCGTCTTCGCGCAACAGAACAAGGGAAGCCTTGGTCCACCCACGTCAATACCAAAGCGCGTGTTTTTGCCGTCGGCCAAAAAGACTTTGTCATCACCCTGTTGATTTCCGGGCATGACCCATAAGACATAGCTGCGGCCTGGTGAATAAGTCCGGCCGCTCTCGTAGACCATATTACCCCACAAAAATCCGTACGGCACGATTGTGAAATCGCCCTTGGTCCAGGCATATTTCTTGGCCGTCGATTGCATCATGCCCGAAAGCTCGCTGAATGTGTAATAGTCGACATCGCCGTTATTTTTTGCCCCTGGTGCGTAGCTTACCGGTGTCGCGGACACCTGCGGTAGTGCTACGGGTTCCTCGCGCATCTGTTGCAACTCGGCTCGAAGTGCCTGCGTTTCCGCTTCGAGTTGTTGTAGACGCGCGGCCAATTCACTCTCACCGCCGGGCGTAGCAGCCGACAACGGAGAGGTTGTCCAAGCGGTTACCGCCAGGACCAGTGGGATAAAATACTTCATGACTTTTTTCCTTGAAGTAATACACTTCGTAAAGGTGGGCAGAGTTTGACGACAGAGTAAAGGCGTTAACCGTTAAACTCCGTGCCGCTTATCGAATTGCATGGGCGCAACCTAACAATCCGCTAGTTTGAGATCGTCGTAACAACAATCGAACTTGATAAAATGTGAAAGCAAGTTATCTGGGGGATTGCGGCAAACAGAATCCACAATTTGACGTGGTTGTAGCCACACGGTTTATTTTGGCACAGTCACTTTCAGCTTTTCTACTACCAGTTGCCTTCGACTGTTGCCCCACAACTCAGCCTTCACAATATCCTAACGGCTTGGAGTTACCATGTAGAAAGTCAATGCTCAGCCTATCCCCCCGAGTTGTGGGGATAATTCCACGAGTGGCTTGCATCGATTAAAATAACCCCGGAGGTTGGTGGCGAATTATTGAGGGAATCATAGTGTGTTTAGGAGCCCGTATGAAAAACGTAATGACGCTAGTCTTGGGCGGAGGTCGTGGGACGAGGTTGTACCCACTTACACAGTTTCGCTCCAAGCCGGCGGTTCCGGTGGCCGGCAAGTACCGGCTGATCGACATCCCGCTGTCGAACTGTGTTAACAGCGGCATTAACCGGATCTATACGTTAACCCAATTCAACTCGGTCAGCCTGCACCGCCACATTCGTCGCACCTACGCCTTCGATGTCTTCGACAACGGCTTCGTCGAGATCCTGGCCGCTCAACAAACCCTGGCCAGTTCCGATTGGTATCAGGGCACGGCGGACGCAGTGCGTCAGAACCTCCGCTATATCCAGCAGCCGGATATCGATTATGTGTTGGTACTCTCCGGCGACCAGCTCTACCGCATGGATTTCCGCGAGATGCTTAAAACCCACCAGCAGGCCGAAGCGGATGTCACCATCTCGGCCGTGCCCGTCCCGTCAAAAGACGCTTCGGCTTTGGGCATCATGCGTCTGGACGACAACGGAAAGGTAGAAGGTTTTATTGAAAAGCCGGAAACGGAAGAGGATCTGAATGGTTTTCGCACCGACCCAGCCTGGATCGACAAGCACGGCATCGAGAGCCGCGGACGCGATTGTCTGGCCAGCATGGGTATCTATCTTTTCAACCGCGATGTTTTAGTGGATGTCTTGGACAAGACCTCCTACCATGATTTCGGCAAGGAGATCTTCCCGGCTTCCATCCGCGCGCGGCACGTGCAGGTGCACCTTTTCGACGGCTATTGGGAGGACATCGGAACGATCAAGTCGTTCTATGAAGCCAACCTGGAACTGGCTAGTAAGAATCCGCCCTTCGATCTGATGTCGGCCGAAGCGCCCCTGTACTCGCGTGCCCGTTTTCTGCCCCCCACGCGCATCGACGACGCCACCGTGCGCAACTCTCTGATCGCCGACGGTTGTATTATCGAAGAAAGTGCGGTCATCGAGAACAGCGTAATCGGCCTCCGCTGCCGCATCGGTAGCGGCGTGGTGATTCGCGATTCGATCATTATGGGTAACGACAGCTACCAGACCTTCGACGACTTCGAATACGATTCCAAAAACGGCCGCCCGCCCTTGGGCATCGGCTCGGGCACGATAATCTCGCGAGCCATAGTCGACAAAGACTGCCGCATCGGCCGCAACGTTCGCATCGAAAACGCCAACGACGTCGATTCGACCGAAGAAGAAAACCAAGTAATGATCAAAGACGGAATAGTCGTGGTTTCGAAGAACGCCGTGCTTCCGGACGGTTGGACGATGTAGGTGCGTGCCGGCGGCGGGGCTATCGCAATGAGCGGAATGGCGCTAGCCACCGGCCCCATCGAGTGACCATTTCTATGTTAAGGGCTGGCCGATAAATAAACTTCCGAATTGTGGTGCAGCCATCCTGGCTGCACAGGGCAGACAGGAAGCTCGCACCACGAGTTATTTTTCGGCCGCCCCTAAGGCCGGTCGCTAGCGCCGTACCGCTCACAAATGTCTTGTCCCCGCTCTGTCAGACCGCACACAAATCGCCCGCCTTGGGCTACCCCACTCTCCGTCGCATCTGGACGGCCCGTCGTGTCGGGTGTTATAATCCGGTGACAACGATGCTTCGAAGGGAAACCGCGGCAAAATCTCAAAAGGTGAAAAGAATGCCACGAACGAGTCGAACCGCTCTGTTATTTGCAGCAGTACTCCTGACCTTAACAGTTACGGCCTTCTGCAGTCACGCTTCGGCTGAAGATCAACAGGCTAAGGAAGCAACGGCGAGATTAACGTCTTTACTTGAATCTCCAAACATTCCCTGCATATCCGAATTTCGTCAACTAATTGACGCGGGGGCCGATGTTAATGCAATAAACAAATTCGGTGCTTCTCCGATATTAATGGCTTCACAATACGGTCATAAGGAGTTAGTTGAGTTGTTGTTGGCGAGCAAGGCCAATGTCAATTTTGCCATGCCAAACGGCGTCACTCCGTTGTTGTTGGCATCGCATCTAGGCCACGCCAAAGTGGTTGAGCTGTTACTGGCTAACAAAGCCGATGTAAAAGCCATATTCAAAACTGACGGCCGAACTCCGCTACATTCAGCATCTCAACAGGGACATGCAGAGGTGGTCAAATTGCTACTGGCGGGCAAGGCAGACGTCAATGCCGCTCTCAAAACAAACGGGGCCACACCATTATTGATAGCGTCGCAACTGGGACATGCCGATGTGGTCAAGCTCCTCTTGGCTAGCAAGGCCGATGTTAATGTCACTCTCTCCGACGGCGTCACTCCACTGTATTTGGCATCTGATAATGGGCACGCCGAGGTTGTCCAACTGCTGCTGGCTAGCAAGGCCAATGTAAATGCTCCCCATAAAGTTGGCGTTACTCCATTGTGGATGGCATCAGAGAAAGGACATGTCGAGGTGGTCAAATTACTGTTAGCAAACAAGGCTGACGTCAATGCAACTCGTCACGCAGACGGAGCAACTTCGCTGTTGGCAGCATCAAAAAATGGCCACGCCGATGTGGCCAAGTTGCTGCTGGAGAACAATGCCAATGTAAACGCTCGTGCAAAAACCGGCATCACTTCGTTGTGGCTGTCATCGCAGAACGGCCATGTCGATATGGTTAAGCTGCTGCTGGCATGCAAAGCTGATGTGAATGCCGCCGCTAAAGACAATCGTACCGCGATTTGTCAGGCGGCGCAGGATGGCCATTACGAGATAGTAAAGCTGCTGTTGACAAACAAGGCGAATGTCAATGCTGCTGATAAAGAAGGCTTCACACCTATATATATGGCGTCGCAAAACGGGCATGCCGAGGTGGTCAAGCTACTGCTGGGGAACGGGGTCGACGTCAATGCTACTACTCTCAAAGACGGAGCAACTCCAATGTTAGTGGCGTCGCAGAACGGGCACGCCGATGTGGTCAAACTACTGCTGGGGAACGGGGTCGATGTCAATGCGACCGACAAAGTCGGAAATACTGCAATACTTGTGGCTTCGCAGGAGAATAATGTCGAGGTGGTCAAATTGCTGCTGGCGGCCAAAGCCGATATCAATACACCTCGCCGAATAGATGGCGTCACCTCGCTGTGGCCAGCGGCAGAGAAGGGGTATGTCGAGTTGGTCAAGCTACTGCTGGCCAACAAGGTAGACGTTAATATCGCTCGGAAAAAAGATGGCGTCACCCCGTTGTTCATAGCATCGGAAAACGGCCATGCCGAGGTAGTCAAACTGCTGCTGGACAACAAGGCCGACGTTGATGCCGCTCGTAAAGACGGTGGAACTCCATTGATAATGGCCTCGAGGAAGGGGCATGTCGAAATTGTGAAACTACTATTGGAAAACAGGGCTGACACCAATGCCGCCAGCGCAAACAAAGCCACTCCACTGCTTATGGCGTCGAGCATGGGCCATGCCGATGTGGTCAAACTGTTGTTGGCGAACAATGCCGACATTAATGCAACAATCAGTGTCGCCGGTAGAAAGCTCACGGCTTTGCAAGCCGCAAAATTGGGAAGACATAGCCAGGTGGTCGAGCTTTTACAGAAACATGGTGCCAAAGAGTAGCGCAAATGACTGGTGCGATCAGGACCGCGATGCTGGACGCTCCATCAAGCCGGGTATTATAACCTGGTGCTAACGAATTCCAAAATAGAAATACGCGGAATAATCCCAAAGGGGAGAAGCAGATGCCAACAACAAGCCGATTCGCTATGTTCTTTGGAGCAGTATTTCTGGCCCTAACCGTTACGGCTTTCTGCGGCCAAGCTTCGGTAGAAGATCAACAAGCCAAGGAGGCAACGGCCAAGTTAAAGGCCCTGTTTGAATCTCCTAACGTACCCGACGTGGCAGAAGTCCGCCGATTAATCGAAGCAGGAGCGGATGTAAATGTAAAGGACAAACGCGGAGTCACACCATTGATTAGGGCATCGCAATATGGCCATGTAGAGTTAGTCAAGTTGCTGTTGGCAAGCAAGGCCAACGTGAATGCGGCTGACAATAAAGGCGGCTTCTCAGCGTTGATGGTAGCTGCGGGTAAGGGTCATGCTGAGGTTGTCAAGCTGTTGCTGGACGCCAAGGCCGACGTAAATGCCTCCAACATGTTCGGCAGCACGCCGTTGCATAATGCATCAGCGAATGGCCATGCCGAGGTGGTTAAGCTGTTGTTGGCGAACAAAGCCGACATCAATACGGCCGACACAGACGGCTTTACCCCGCTGCTTACGGCTGCCATTGAGGGCCATGTTGAGGTAATCAAATTGCTGCTTGCCAATAAGGTTGATGTCAATACCACACACAAAACAGGCGGCTTCTCTGCACTGCATATGGCATCCCATGGCGGCCATGCCGATGTGGTCAGGCTGTTGCTTACAAACAAGGCGAACATTAATGCCACCGACACGGAAGGCTACACCCCGTTACATATTGCAGTCTATGATGGTCATGCCGAGGTGGTTAAGTTGTTGCTGTCTAGCAAGGCCAACGTGAATGCCGCTATAAATGGAATTGGTTACACTTCTCTGCATTATGCGTCCGTTGATGGTAATGTAGAGATAGTCAAGCTTTTGCTAGCGAGCAAGGCTAATGTCAATGTATGCACAAAAAACGGTTGTACTCCGCTGTTTAAAGCTGCTCAGAAAGGCCATGCCGAGGTTGTCCAGCTTTTGCTGGCGAGCAAGGCTAATGTCGATGCATGTAAAACGCCGGGCACCTCTCCATTGTTGACGGCGTCGTTTGAGGGGCATGCTGAGGTGGTCAAGCTATTGCTGGCGAGTAAAGCCGATGTCAAAGCGTGTACAGTAAGTGGTGTCACTCCGCTGCATATGGCGTCGATCAAGGGCCATACGGAGATTGTTAAACTTCTATTGGCGAACAAGGCCGACGCCAATGCTTGCACAAAACAAGGAGTCACTCCACTGTTAGCGGCTTCCGAGTATGGCCATGCCGAAGTTGTTAAGTTGCTGGTGGTGAACAAGGCCAATGTCGATGCCGCCCATAAAGACGGATATACTCCGTTATGGAAGGCATCGGAGAATGGACATGCCGATGTAGTCAAGCTGTTGTTGGCAAACAACGCCGATGTCAATATCAAAGTAAGCATCGAAGGTGAAGATTACACGGCTTTGCGTGTTGCGAAAATGCAGGGCCATACTCAGGTGGTCAAGCTTCTGAAGGAACATGGGGCCAAGGAGTAGGGCAGATGCCGGGTGTGGTCCATGATGTGTAGATATTGATTTCCAGAGCTTTTCGATTAATGTTAGCCCGGTCGCCTGCGACCGGTGGGGGAAACGTTTTATTATCCTGCAATTCCAATCCCGTCGCAGGCGACGGGGCTAACATTTTGTTGAATTATCAACGGCAACCCTTTATCTCGGTCGCCCTTAAATCCCGCCTATCTACCACGCATCACCCGGGGCTATCATCCCGCTGGCCTTTCAGACTATAATACGGGTATAGAGGGCCCCAAATTTGCCCAAAATCCCGGATCGGAGGCTGTTATTATGTCATTAGTTATTAAATCAACCATATATGGGCTCGTTTTTAGCTGTGTTTTCCTCACGGTCACCGGCAATTTGCGAGCAGAGGACAAGGGGCAGGAGGATTTGAACCTGGCCACCGAGAGCAAGCTCGCCGCCGAAAATTTCAACGATCTGGCCGAGGTCATTCGGCTTTGCGAGAGTGCCATGGAGAAGGGACTCGATGAGGGCAATATGCAATTCGCCAAACATCTTCTGGCGGCTACGTTGGTTCAGCGGGCAGGATTGGCCAACAAAGTTATATTTCGCAACGGCCTGCCCGACCCTAAGTGGAACGATTATCGCCGCCTGGCCCTGGCCGATCTTGAGAAGGCCATCAAACTGGTGCCCGAGGAGCCCGAGGCACTGGTGATGATCGCCAAGCTTAACTTCCTGCCCGGCGGCGATAAGAAACGCGCTACCGAAACGCTCGACAAGGCGATCGCCATTGAAGGCGGCGACATAGACATTCGCGCCACGGCCTTGGTCCTTCGCGCCGGTACCCGCAAGGATCCCAAAAAACGCATGGCCGATCTTGAAGAAGCCCTGAAAATCTCTCCGCAAATGGTGGAGGCCTTGCGCGCCCGCGGATTCCATTACGCCTCCATGAAGAAGTCGGAAGAGGCTCTGAAGGATCTGCGCGCGGCCGAGGAAATCGATCCCGATCATCCGGCCACCGTGGAGGCGATGGCTTTGCTTTTGGCGCGGATGAAAATGTACGACGAGGCCCTGGAAAAACTCGACAAACTGCAAAAACTTCAACCCCAGTTGATAACACCTCTGTTGCTCAAGGCACAAATACACGCCGCTCGCTTGAAAAAGGAAGAGGCTCTCAAATGTCTCGATCAGGCCGTTAATCTGCAGCCAGGTAATTTGGAAGTACTCTTATTGCGGGCCGGCCTCTACGACGACATGAATATGCCTGAAAAAGCCATGGCCGACGTCAACCGCGTGCTGGAACTCGAACCAAAACAGGCCAAGGCCAGACAATTCCGAGCCATCTTGCTGGCACGGGCCGGGAAAATGGACGAGGTCGAGACCGAGTTGAAGACAATTCTAAAGAAGGAGCCCGACAATCTGGCCGTGCAGCTTCAACTGGGTATGATCTACGGCATGCAGAATAAACTGCAAAAATCTATCGAAGTTTATTCGAACATACTGGCTAAGAATCCCAATAACGTCGACTCCCTGGTGTCGCGAGCGAGCGCCTATCTGAGCTTGGGGGATCACGCCAAATCGATCGCCGACTACGAAAAGGCTTTGAAGCTTGTTCCTGAACACTCGGGCATGCTCAACAACTTCGCATGGGTGCTGGCGACCTCGCCCGAAGACAAATTGCGCGACGGCAAGCGGGCAATTGAGTTGGCCAAAAAGGCCTGCGAACTGACCGAATACAAACAGGCCCATATCCTCAGCACACTTGCGGCCGCTTATGCCGAAAGCGGCAACTTTAAAGAAGCTCTCAAATGGTCGAAGAAAGCTGTCGAATTGGGCAATACCGATAAGAACAAAGAAATTCAAGAGGCCTTGGCGAAGGAACTCAAGAGTTACGAAAAAGGCAAACCTTGGCGCGAAAAGCTATCGGAAAAAGACCACAAAAAAACCGAGCCGCCCAAACCCGAGGCTGCTAAACCCCAGCCGAAGGCACCGGAAAAAACACAGCCGAAGGCACCGGGAAAAACACAGCCGAAGGCACTGGAAAAAACACAGCCGAAGGCACCGGAAAAAACACAGCCCGCGAAGAAATCCGAAACGGCGAAAAAAACCGAACCGCCGAAAAAGCCGGCAGCAACGAAGAAACCAGCGGCTTCGGAAAAGCCCAAAGACGAGAAGAAGCCGCAAAAGGCCAAGCCCGCGGAGAAAGTGGAGAAAAAGGGGAAGTAGGGGGGCAAATGTGTAGCCGGATTCGCAAGAAGTCGGAACATTTGTAGTGGCTCTCTCCCCGTAGCGTCCGAACCGGCTACAAGTCCATACAGCGGGCATCTTCTTGCGAATCCGGCTACTTCGTAAATTTAGACAAAAGACGCGACATGGGAATTAAACCTGAACCGCGTCGTTTTGTTTTCTCCAGTCGGGCCTGACAGTTAAAGTCTTTCTATTTTGCTGAAACTTAAAAAAATCCCCAAATTGATGTTGCATCGCTTGTCGTTCCCGGGCAAAATATGCGCTCTCTTAGCCTGAGTGTGTTCCGTTTATCGAATGCATAGGGTTTTGAAGAAATGGATTTCGCCCCGGATCGCACACCCGCAGTCGTGGCGTGTTATTAAGGTCAGCAGATCTAATGAATGGTTTTCAGGGCATGTATGCCTTGAACAACCGGATTTGAAATGCAAGTGGTCGGAATGATTCCGATCGATCGTAAGCCTACGATGTGTGATCCAAATTTGCATGATGGTGACATGGAGGTTGCCTACGGGACCGCTATTGATTGATGCCTTGTCGCACAAGACGCGTGCATGTTTATCGCGTTAAGCGAGTTCTCGGCCGTCCTATTCCTCTTGACACTGTTTTTAATTGTAAAGGTTGATTAGTCGATCAAAGGAGGGATCGGATGATCTGGTTACAGGCAGCCGTTTTGGCCCTAGCGGCAGTAGGCGATGGAGAGCCCGTTCTACTGGACTTCACCGCTGATTACTGCGAACCGTGCAAGCAGATGGCACCTACGATTGACCGTCTGGCGGCCGCCGGGTGTCGGGTAAAGAAAATCGATCTCGAACGAAACCCGGCACTAGCCAGTCAATTCAGAGTTACAAAGATCCCGTGTTTCATTGTTCTTTCGGGCAATCGCGAGATCGGTCGCGTTGTGGGTGTTACGAGCTATAGTAATCTTTTGGGACTCTATCAACGTGCCGACCAGATTTACAAAGCGGCTGTGCGCAATAGCCGCTCTACCGGCGCAACTCCACCGGTCATGCCTATTCACCCCGTTTCCGGGACAACAGGTCCCGAGTTGGCAAAGTCCGGGCCACCGGTTACCGGACCGTCTGCAAACAATATTCCCACCAGTATCAATCCTGCGGCCGCGAGCGGCACCGTCAGCGACGAACATCTTATAGCCGCCTCGGTGCGTATCCGCGTGGCCGATCCCAAAGGCCAATCGTGCGGTACGGGAACCATTATCGATGCGCGACAAGGATGGGCCCTGGTACTGACATGCGGACACATCTTCCGCGATTCGAAGGGCAAGGGCCGCATAGAAGTCGATTTGTTCGGTCCAAACGGGCCGGGCCGCGCGGAAGCTGAAATAGTATCTTATGACCTTGATCGGGATATTGGTTTGCTGAAATTCAAAACTTCCAGTCCCGTTGCCGTTGCTCGAGTTGCCCCGCCCACGCGGCAGATAGCAATCGGCGAGCCGGTCATCAATGTGGGCTGCAACAACGGCGATCCGCCCACCGCGCGGCACAGTCAAATATCGTCGAAGAACAAATATCTGGGCCCTGCCAACCTGCAAGCCGGCGGCATGCCCGTCGAGGGGCGTAGCGGTGGTGGATTGTTCTCGGCCGACGGCCAGGTGATCGGCGTATGTAATTGTGCCGATCCCGAGGACAAGGAAGGACTTTACGCGGCAGGCGAGGTGATTCGAGCAGAACTAGACCGCGCCGGCGTCTCATTCGTTTATCAGGCTCAAGGTGGCGGTATGAGCCCGCAGCTACTAGCCTCCTCGAGTGTGCCTGGCGCGGTTCCGCCATCGATGCCAAAGGAGATGCCGCTGCCCGGCGAGCACGCGCTTCTGCCCAGCCGCTTGTTGCAGCAAACGGCCGCGCACGATACGTCGCCCATTCGACCGGCCTCGGATCATATGGCGATGAGCCCCGTAGAGACGGCCACGCTTGAGGAAATGATGCGCAGGCAGGCCTCCGGTGCTGAAATCGTATGCGTGGTTAATCCTCGCGGCGGCCCGTCCGCGAAAAGCCGTTGCGTGGCACTGGATAAATCGTCGCCGGCGATTCTTACCCGCATAGCTTCGGAGTTGGGAACGGGCACGGCCGAAGTCGTAAGCATTATCCGCTCGCCCTCAAAACCCGGCGCCAAAAGCGAGATCATCGTGCTCGATCAGGCCTCGGGAATGTTTCTGTGCCGGCTTGGTGCCGCGATCAGCGCCGCCGGTGGCATGAAAATCGCCAGTCGGTGATGGATTTACCCTGCGGTAATAAAATACAGCCGAGGGCGGCTGTGCCACAAGCTTGTGTTTTCAACAGACTGCAAGCAGTTTGGCTGCCATAAGCCCTGACGAGCGATACATCCGGTAGAATCGTTCGATTCTCTTCAAGACCGGAAATTCTACTCCTTCCCCACCCAACATGGGTATTATTCGTGAGCTACATTTGGGCGAGAAAGTATGCGCTTTGCGAAAAGGATTCCCTGAGTGTTATTTGCCGTTTGTGTTATTGCCGTATTGAACCTTTACCTGGGCTTCGTGGTCGCGATACGCCTGGGCTACGGTCCCCCGAATGTCGCCGCGGCCTGGCAGGTGTGGTTGGGCGAGACGTTCGTCGGCGGGCACCACTCGGAGGCGGACGGCAAGTTTGACATAAGCAATTTGACGATCTCCGAAGAGGATCTGAATTCGCTTCTGGACGAAGATCCGGAAGAAGATATTCTCGAAGACGCTATGCAGGACGAATTTTCCTTAGGTGATTCGACTGACGGGTCCGGTCCAGCGGAAGCCAATGACGAAATATTGTTTGATCCCAATGCACCGGAGAATTGGGAACTGAACGAAAAATTCGTTGAAACCTCGGTGCTCAAGCTCAACATCGCCATGATGAAGAGTGGTGCCCGGGCTATGGAAATCGATTCGCGACTAAGGGCTTGTGACACACCGGACCTGGAGATCATAAGGACATGTGCGGGCCTGTTGAAAGAGGACTGCGAAACATATCTGACCGAACAGGAAGAGGCCACCGAAAAGATTCGCGATCGACTGGAGGAGTTCGGCGAGCTTAAGAGCCTGGCCGAAGACATCGAGCTGAGCAACATGGAACAGGCCGCGCAAATCGAAACCACGTTGAACAACCTCGCCTTTATGGATCTCGAATCCGACTTGGAAGCGGCCAAGTCGCGTCTGCTGGAAGAATTGAGCAACCTTCGCGAGGCCCGTCATAAACTGCGCGACGGCCAGGACATGGTTTTCTTGAAGATCGCCAAATCCGAAAACCGCATGGACCAGATCCACAAAGCATTGTTCCACGATCGATTGACGGGCGTGCGCAGCCACGTGGGGCTGGAAGCTACGATTCACGAGTGGTGGGAGAGCGGCAAGCAGAAAACATCCCAGATGAGCGCGGCGCTGTTCGACATGGACGCTTTCAGCGACGTCAACAAGCTACATGGACCGGCCATCGGCGACAAGATTTTAGCAGATATCGGCCAGTTCATAGATAATCGGATTGGCAGTGGCGATCTGTTGGGTCGGTATGCGGGCCAGCGTTTCATGCTAGTTACTCTCGACAAAGGCCCCCGCGCCTCCACCAAAGACGCCGAATTCATCCGCCAGTCGGTCGAGCGGACCATATTCGAAGCCGACGGTGTTGGATTCAACCTGACAATGTGCGGCGGATACACCGAAATCAAACCCGAGGACACGCCCCAGGAATTCATGGAACGTCTGGAAATGTCCATGAAAAAAGCCAAAACCAAGGGCCCCAACCATGCGTTTTTCCACGGTGGACGCGATCCGGAAATTGTGCAATCGCCCGACCTGCGGGCAGTGGACCGGAGAGTGAAGCTGAGTAGAGACTGAGATGACAGAGGAATGTAGAATTAAGAAATCAGAATGAGGAATACACAGCACATATACGAAGGAAATAAAAATGTTTGACGAAATCGACGTTTATCATCGCGGTGTTTCGCTGCAGAAAAAGAAAGATTACGATCGGGCCATAGAGTCTTTTTCCAAGGCGATAGAACTCAATCCGAAATATACAGAAGCTTATTTCTCTCGCGGGAATGTGTATGAAGAAAAAGGCTTGCACGAGAAAGCCATCGAGAGCTACAACGCGGTTCTGGAATACAATCCAAACGAACCGGCCGCATATTACAACCGGGCAGTCGCCTATGCAAAGATGGGCAACAAGCCGCAAGCTCTGGCTGACTATGACGAGGCGATTCGGCGAGATCCGGATTATTCGAAGGCATTTTTTAATCGCGCCAAGTTGCGTTTGCGGATGGGAGAGGAAGACGCGGCCATCGAGGATTTCAGCGAAGCCATCCGCAGCAATCCCAAAGATCCCGAGCCCTACGTATGCAGGGGACTGGCGCTGGCCAACCAAGGAAAGTATGACGAAGCTATCGAAGACTATGATATGGCGATCAGAGTCGATGCCGAATATGCCGAAGCGTTCGGAAATCGTGGAAATGCCTTCGAACGCAAGGGCGATAACGACCGGGCGGTGGAAAACTACAACGAGGTGATCCGCCTCACACCCGATGACTCCAAGGCTTATTACAATCGCGGACTGGTCTATTTCAATATGGGGAAATACAATCAAAGTCTGGCCGATTACGACGAGGCGATCCGCCTTTCACCCAAGGAATCACGCCTGCGTCAAAGCCGCGGTATCGTTCATGCCAAGAAGCGTCATTTCGATAAGGCGATTCTCGACTACAGCGAGGCTATCCATCTGGAACCAAAAAATATCGACGCCAGAATCTGCCATGGATTGGCCCTGGTTAGTCTGAAAAGAATCGAAGAAGCCATCGAACAATACGACAAAGCCATAGACATAAATCCCGAATGCACAAGAGCCTATCATAGCCGCGGAGTCGCCAATGGACTCCTGGGTAAAAACCAACAAGCAATCGAGGACTATAGTAAGGTTTTACAGATACAACCGGACGACGCCAACGTGTATTGCCATCGAGGCGTGGTTTATACAAAAACCGGCAACATCAAGGCCGCCATGGATGACTACACCAAGGCAATCGAGCTGCGGCCCGACTATGCCCGGGCATACTTCAACCGCGGCCTGGTCTACCGCATCGCGGGCGAGTTGGATCGTGCGATTGCCGATCTTTCGGAAGCGATCAGATTGAATCCGACACACACGCAAGCTTACCAGAACCGTGGTCTGGCCTACGAGAAGAAAGGCGATAAGGTCAAAGCCAAAGCTGATATCAAGAAAGTCAAGCAACTACAACGCTCTCGATAAACGCTTGTAGCCCCGAAACCACAAGTGTAATCGTTGCTTTCCCTTCGCTTGCACTTCGAGTTATTATTGCTTTGGATTCCGTTTTCTCTCAATATTTCGCCAAACCAGCAGCCCTCCCAGGCTGCCTATATTCACGCAGCGAGTATGCTCTTGCCCCCCCATTGGCTTTTTGTTATTGTTCGCCGATTCATTATCCCGCAATGTGGATTTTCTGATGCGTTCAAAATCAATACTTGCCGCTATTAGCTTCATCTCTGTCCTGGTGGTTGCCGTACCCGTCGCGTCACAGAACGGTTATTACGAGCCGATTGCCGACCAACAGCCCATTGCCGCCGAACCAATCCTCGAGCGACTTCCGCCGGTCGAGATAATCACTCCCATTGAAATGTTTTCTCCCGCACAGCCATGGAATCAAGATGCTTCCACATCGGTTTTCGACACACCGATTGCTTTACCGCCAACGACACCCACTCCCATTGAGCAACCACCCGTTACACAGCCGGCACCCGCACAGCTGCTTCCACTGCAATTGGCCCAACGGCAACCGGTGCCACTACAGCCGGTGCCCACGCAATCGATACCACCGTTGCTGACACAACGGGCGTTTGAAGGCATACAAGCATCCAAGGCGGATATGATCCTCGGTCCGGAAATTATCGAGCCGGTCATTTCCGGGGAAGAAACCTGCGATGCAAAAAAGAAGAAAGCCGCCAAGATTTGGAGTGGGAAAGTCGAGTTTGGTCTCAACGGCACCGAGGGCAACAGCCAGACTTTCAACTTCCACATCGGCTTCAAAACGAAGCGGAAAACCGAGTGTAGCATCTTTACGACGAGTCTTGACTATAATAAGAAGAACAGCGATTCAGTAAATACGGCCAATCGTCTCTTGACCGAATCGCGACTGGAACGCCCTCACTGCTCGACGCCCTGGACGTGGTACGTGCACGGCCTGGCTGATTACGATGAATTTCAGCCTTGGAACGTGCAACTTACCGGCGACACGGGTATCGGCTATCAGATTATCGAAAACGATTCAACCGATCTTACGGGGCGTTTCGGTGGCGGTTGCTCGCGAGAAATCGGCGGTCCCAACGATGACTACGTTCCCGAACTTCTATTCGGCATGGAATTCGAACACCGACGTGGTGACCGCCACAAGTTCAAAGTGGCCCTCGAATATTTCCCCGACGTCACCGACTTCTCCGAATTCCGCATGGTTGACAAAGCATCTTGGGAAATTCTACTCGACAAAGAGTTGAATCTCAGCCTCAGCTTCAACGTGATCGAGACCATCAACCGTCCAAACCCGGGCGGAAAGGAAGCCGATCTGGATTATTCGGCCGTGTTGCTGTGGAATTTCTAGGGTATGAGCTGTGGGCTTTGAGCTATGAGCCTTAGGCCTCGGCTGGTACTGAATTTCTGTTTCGTGCCAGGTTGACCTGAAGCACGGAAACAATCTCTGCCGAAAATAAGCGCTATTTGATGTCAATTAGTCTCATTTTCTTGACGCCCTCGGTCCTCTCTGTGATAATCCGGATTCGGCCTCACCAGCCCAACCGACTCCCCCTCCTTAACCGAGCGTTTTTTAGCTCCACCCACCCAACAAGGAGTGCCGCCATGAGATGGCCAACCTTTCTAGTCTCTGTATCATTGTGCTTGTTTTTTGCTACGGTGCTTGTGTCCCAGACATATGCCGAAGATTCGACCTCCGTCAAATCACAATTTCTCAATCCATCGCGACACTACAGTTCCGGGCCGCTTTGGGTTTGGAACGATATGATCAGCGAACGGCAAATTACCGAGACCCTGGAGGACTTGGCCGCGCAGCATGTCAAGCAGGTCTGGGTGCACCCGAGACCGGGTTTGATGACGCCGTACCTCGATAAGGACTGGTTTCGTTTGTGGAAATTGACACTCAAGGAAGCCGAACGGCTGGACATGAATGTCTGGATCTACGACGAAAACTCCTACCCTTCGGGATTCGCCGGCGGCCTGGTGCCCGAGGCCATGCCCGAATCGCGGGGACTGGGTGTGCATTTTTCTGAAGCCAAGACCGTGGGAAAGCCGGGTGACGATGTGCTGGCCGTCTATCGCCTCGCCGGCGAAGCCTGCGAAAATATCACCGCGGAGTTGCGCTCCGGCAAGAAGTTTCCCGAGGGTAAATATCTTGTTGCCACCATCCGCCAGGCTCCAACGGGCGGGTGGTTCGGCGGAAAATACTATGTCGACTTGCTCCGCCCGGGCGTAACCGAAAAGTTCCTGGAAATCACCATGGGCGCCTACCAGCGCGAAATCGGCCAGCATTTCGGTGGACGCGTGCCCGGTGTTTTTACCGACGAACCACATCTCACACCGGCCGGCGGTTTGCACTGGTCGACCGATTTTTCCGAACGCTTCAAGAAGCGTTGGGGATATGATCTCGTTGACGCTTTGCCCAGCCTCATCCGCCCGGTGGGAGACTGGCGGCGCGTGCGGCATAACTATTACGCCTTCTGCCTGGAACAATTCATCGAGCATTGGAGCAAACCCTACTACGAGTATTGCGAGAAACACAACCTTGAGTTCACCGGCCACTATTGGGAACACGGCTGGCCCGGCGCTTCGCACGGCGGCGACAATATGGCCATGTATGCCTGGCACCAGCGGCCGGCCATCGACAATCTCTTCAACCAATATTCTGAAGGAGTCCATGGGCAGTTCGGCAACACGCGAACCGTCAAGGAACTGGCCACAGTGGCCAACCAGTTGGGCCGTAAACGCACTCTCTGCGAAACCTACGGTGGAGGCGGTTGGGAACTCCGTTTCGAGGACATGAAACGCATCGGCGATTGGCTCTACGTGACCGGCGTGAATACGCTCAACGAACACCTGTCCCATATTACCATCCGCGGCTCGCGCAAACGCGACTATCCACAGTCGTTCTCCTACCATACGCCCTGGTGGAGTGAATACCACGTTATGGCCGACCACTTTACGCGGCTATCGCTGGTGCTTTCCAGCGGCCGACAAATCAACCGCGTACTGCTGCTCGAACCGACTACTTCCGCCTGGATGTATCAGCATACCGAGAAACTTGATCCATTGGGCAACCAGTTCCAGGATATGATCAACCGGCTCGAACAAGCACAGGCCGAATATGATATCGGCTGCGAAGATATCATTGGCCGCCACGGCTCGGTGGAAGGAAAGCAACTCAAAGTGGGGAAACGTTGCTACGACCTGCTGATTTTGCCACCCATGACCGATAACCTT
>JAFGTN010000899.1 GCA_016934075.1 Pirellulales bacterium | reverse complement strand
CTGCGGGTTGCCCGAGAGGAGTGCCGCGACTTGGATCAACCTTTACCAGACATTTAGTGCATCTGTCGTGCCAAATCCTCTTGAACGACAAGAAACGTTGTAGATTATACGTAAGTTGTTGCCCTGATATAGTTTATCGATACGACCGTTTTTCCCCAGAATTACAGACCGAGGCAGCGGACTTGTAAATATTTCAAAATCCTTGGTAAGTCAGGATCATAGATGAGTTAGTGAGTTTGCATGAAACACTAACCCGAAGCGCAAGCGAAGGGAAACCGGGGAGTAATTTGTGGTGCAGGCTTCCAGCCTGCGTCGTCTTCAAACAACTTTGTGCAGCCAAGATGGCTGCACCACAAAATGTGCGCCTCAATCCAGAAAATTACCCACGGGCAAATTCTGAAGAAAGCTGATGGTCATTGCTTGCATGACCGCTTGGATTTCTTTCAGTTCGTGGTCTTCGCCCTGGTAGAAGATGGTGAAAGTAGATCTGTCGGCCCGCAGCGATCGAATCCACGCCGTGTTTGTCAGGTCGACGTAGTAGAAGCTCAGGTTGAACCCCACCAGTTCGTGGTCGGCGATGGTTTCCGAGGCGGCTTCCACCTCGATTTCGGCGTATTCTTGCCTCATTGCTTCCACGGCTGCCTGGGCCAGTTCCTTGGCGTCGGCCAGACGCGTGTGACGCGATACGGTCCAAAAGGCCCCGCCGGGACTGAATACACTCACCGTCTGGCAGTCCGACGACGTGTCCGTATCGTCTAACTGCCAGTTGTCGGGATACTGGAAGTGAATGCCCGATTTGTTGTATTCTTTCGGCATGAAATCAGCCCTGAAATAAAATGGCACAAGTCATTAATCGTAGCAGGGTTGCCCACCGTTGAGAATCAGGGGCCGCCGCTCGCCCCTTCCCCCCCTTGTGTCTGGGGGTTAGAATCTACAAGCCCTGGCGGGAATGAAGAATGTCGAAACCAGAATGAAGAAAGAACTAAGAATAACTAAATGACGAAGGCTTTGTCGCCGCCAGAATGTCCGAATTTCGACATTCTTAATTCGTCGTTCCTAATTCTTTCTGCATTCGAGCTTCATAATTCGACATTTGCGTCCCCATCCTTTGAAATCTAATTGTATTCAAAAAGGTCATAGCAATGAACATCCTCATAGTCGGTGGTGGCGGCCGCGAGCACGCCTTGGCATGGAAGATTTCTCAAAGCCCGCGGGCTGATCGTGTATTCGTTGCGCCCGGCAACGCCGGTACGGCCGTCGATGCCGAGAACGTCGATATCTCCGACGGCGATATCCCGGCCCTGCTCGAGTTCGCCAAGCAGAACAAAGTCGAACTGGCCGTGATCGGGCCCGAGGCGCCGTTGGCGGCGGGCATTGTGGATGTGTTCGAAGAAGAGAAGATTCGCGTTTTCGGGCCCAGCCGCGCTGCGGCCGAACTCGAGGCCAGCAAGGTGTTTTGCAAGAACCTGCTCCGCGGGGCTGACGTGCCCTCGGCCGATTTCCGCACGTTCGACAATGTCGACGACGCGCTAAAGTACATCCGCGACCGCGAGAACACGCCCGTCGTTGTCAAGGCCGACGGCCTGGCGGCCGGCAAAGGCGTGATTGTCTGCTCTGGCCAGGGCGAAGCCGTCGCAGCCGTGAAGATGATCGGTGCTGATAAGGCATTCGGCGAGGCCGGCAACCGTCTGGTTATTGAAGAGCGGCTGGTGGGTCAGGAGGTGAGTGTGTTGGCCATCACCGACGGCCGCACTATCTTCACCCTGCAACCGGCCCAGGACCACAAGCCGGCCCACGACGGCGACACGGGCCCCAACACGGGCGGAATGGGTGCCTATTGCCCCACGCCCGCCATCGACGAGGCCACGTTGTACTGGGTCGAAGAGCACGTGCTGGTGCCCACCGTTCACGCCATGAAACTCGACGGCCGCGACTTCCGCGGCGTGCTCTACGCCGGCCTGATGATGACCCCGCAAGGACCCAAGGTTCTGGAATACAACGTGCGTTTCGGCGACCCCGAATGCCAGCCGCTGTTGATGCGACTGAAGACCGATCTGTTGGATGTCATCGAAGCCACCGTTGACGGCCGGCTGTCGGAGATAGACCCGGCCGACTGGGACCCCCGCCCGGCCGTGTGCGTGGTGATGGCCAGCGAAGGCTACCCCGGCGGCTACGAAAAAGGCCGCGTAATCACCGGCCTGGAAGAAGCCGACGCCCTCCCCGACGTAAAAGTCTTCCACGCCGGCACGAAGTTAAACGCCGGGCAAACCATAACCAGCGGCGGCCGAGTCCTGGGCGTAACCGCCCTGGGCGACACCATAGCCCAAGCCAAACTACAAGCCTACAAAGCCGTAAAATGCATCCGCTGGAAGGGGGCCTGGTGCCGAACGGATATCGCGGATAAGGCGATTGGGTAGGGGAGGATCGAGATCCGGCCTACTTTGTCCGACCGCTTCCCTTCGTGATGTCCCAGCCCATGTGTTCCGACAACGAACGAACCGTCTCGTCGATCTTGTCGGCGGGCACACGGGCCTCTTTCGCCGCCTGTTCTATGTGCTCGCGAGATATAGGTTGGGTCAGATCGAGGTATGGATCAACTCCGTCCAAGTAAATCGTGAACACAATCCGTCCGAACTGGGAGTGCATTTTGCCGAGTACTGAAGCGGCAGTCCCATCAACGCTCGCGCGTTTTTCGATCAGCTTTTGTGTAGTCGCATCCGGCCACTTATCGGCCAGATCCCAAATAGCGGTGCAACGAACACATTCTATCTCATCGTTGACGGCGCAATCTTCGAGTAGTTTCCGCGTGGTCTCGTCCGGCCACTTCACAGTCAGGGACTGAATCGCGTTGCTACGGACGCATTCACTCTCATCCTGGACGGCGCGATCTTCGAGCAGCTTCCGCGTGGTATTGTCCGGCCAATACTCGGACAGGGCCAGAATCGCAGCGCTGCGTGCGTCTCCGTCCTCACCGTTGACGGCGCGATCTTCGAGCAGCTTCCGCGTGGTATCATCTGACCACTTCTTGACCAGGGCCCAAATCGCGGTGGCGCATATGCCACCGTCCTCATCTTGGACCGCGCGATCTTCGAGCAGTTTTCGCGTGGTCTCGTCCGACCACTTATCGGCCAAGGCCTGAATCACAGCGCGGCGGGGGTATTCGTCCTCATCGTTGACGGCCCGATCTTCGAGCAGCTTTCGTGTGGTCTCGTCCGGCCACTTCTCAGCTAAGGCCTCAATTGCGGAGTGGCGGACGTATCCTTTCTCATCCCGGATGGCCCGATCTTCAAGCAGCTTTCGTATGGTCTTGTCCGGCCACTTCTCGGCCAGGGCCTTAATTGAGGCGCGGCGGATATATCCGTTCTCATCCTGGACGGCGCGATCTTCAAGCAGCTTTCGCGTGGTCTCATTCGTCCAGTGCTCGGCAAGGGCCACAATCGCAGCAGCGCAAACCTCTCCATCCTCATCCTGGACGGTGCGATCTTCGAGCAGCTTTCGCGTGGTCTCATCCGGCCAGTGCTCCGCCAGGGCCAGAATCGCGGCGCGGCGTGCTTCTCCTTTCTCATCCTGGACGATACGATCTTCGAGCAGCTTTCGCGTAGTCTCGTCCGGCCATTTGGAACTGAGCACACGAATCGCTGCAGCAGAGACAAGTTCAGCTTGATTCTGCATTACGAGTGACGTCATGTACGCCCTGCCGAACTGAACAGCCGCCGCAAAGTCAACCCACGGATTTTGATCGTGGAATGGCCAGTCTATTTCATCAAGATCTACTTCGGGAACCGCAGCGCTATTCGGCCACGTAATCCAACTGTGATCAATGGCAGGGATCACGTCATGTAGAAAGAATAACATTGAGTTGAATCCTATGGTGCGATCCATAATCAGTCGAACTACATTATTCAAGAGAAGTCGAACTACTGGTTCAAGCTTTTTAGTTGACCGTGATTCTGCGAGGCAATTGACCGCTAAAAGTATCTCTGGTATCGGCACTTCGCCGTCCCACTTCTCCAAATCCGTCCGCGTGGCCAGGCGATTGACTATGCGGCCGACGAATTGTTCGTCGATTTGACCGCAGATTAGACACAGAACTTCGCTCCACTCGTCGTGGGGGCAGTGTTCGTCAAACAACTCGATCAACTCATCGATTGTCATCTTCTGCGGCTGCTTGTCGAACCAACGAACGTATCCGGTCGCGGTTAAATACTCCAGGAATGTGCGGTGGACGAAGCCGTAGAGGTGGGAGCCACGCAGGCAGAGGATGTAGTTTCTCTCGCGGAGTTGGTGGATCATGCGGCGGGCCGCTTGCTTCGCTTCGACCGCGTTGGGTTGCAATTGTTCGTCGATCAGGTAGGCCTGGATTTCCTGCTCTAGATCGTCTTCATGAATAATATTGCCCTTCAAGCCCCCATCGCCGGACTGCATTCGCATGGCGATCCGCCGTAGTAGTTCTTTTTTGTCCTCGGCGTCAAGATAGCGGTCTTCCGGCAGCATGAGGTTGCGGTTGGCGTCCCAATTGTGACAGAGAACCTCGGCCGCTTTTTCGTAGAACTTGGCTCGCTCGCGTGGCAATTCACCTTCGCGAGCCAGCAGAGCCATGATTGTCAACAACATGGGATTTCCGGCCAAGAGGCGGATGGGCTTTAGCTGACGCACGCTGCCCAGCACGCGTTCGATCCGGCGCTCGGCCTCCTGCGGATACAGGGGAAATATGAGGGCAAACCAGCCACGGGTGAATGTCTCGATCTGCCCGTCGTCCAGGTCTTGGATGCCGAAATGTACGAAACCGGCGTTGCGCAGTATCTGTTCCTTGTAGCCGACCGGTCGCGAGGTGACGATGATTCGCGTTTTCGGATAGCGCTGGGCGAAACCGGCTATCTCTTGCATCACTCGTTCGCGGTCGGCGGTGTTGAATATCTCGTCGAGGCCATCAAACATCACCAGCGACGGACCGTTTTTCAGGAATCCGTCCACAGCGTGGTCATCCAGAGACCATTGTTCAGTCTTGCCCATGTAGGCGACGTATTCGAGGAAACTGTCGCACTTGCTGTCTTTTCTAATTGCATAGAAATCTCGGAGTTCGATCAGCAGAGGGAAAGCCTCGTTGAACGCGAGTGTCCAGGGAAGCGGCAAGCCGCACTCATGGTCGACTGGAGGATTGATAATGCCGGTGAGGAGATAACGCATTAACGTCGATTTGCCAGAACCCGGCTCGCCAATCAATACCAATAGGCGGTTGCCGGGATCGGCGATCACGTCTAGTACGGGTTTGGACGCTTGACTGACGTAGGCGGAGTGGAGCTTCTCAAATATTCGATCATCGAGAATTTCGTGACCGTAGGCGTCTAGCTTATGACAATCGTCTTTTCTGAGACGCTCGACCAGATCCTTGGGGATTTCGACAGGTGGTGGATTTTCGCGGACGTTTTGCGCCACGAATACATCTCGAATCACAATTTTACCGGGATCGTCGGCGGAGGCGGGCATCAGATTGGCCAGATCGACGGGCGAGAACTTTGTCTGCATCCGTTGTGAATACTTATCGCGTCTCACGGGGACTTTCACGCCGCCTTGACGCTCGATCAGTTCTTTCAACTGCTGAATATTTTGGGCGTTAAGCAACTCTCGCAGGTCATCGGAGAGGATGATTCGCTTCGTTGCCTGGCGACGAAAAGCGATAACCACAGGGCTCCATATCGTATCAGATGGCAGTTCCTTTCCTCCCAAATCATTCCATCTTTCGCAAAGCACGTCGGCCGAAGGCAGATTGTCGCGCCCGGACTCGCGGACCGCGTTAAGCAACTCGTCGGCAACTTGGTGATCTTTAAGGAAGGCCTCGATCGAGGATTTATACTCCTTAAGTTCATCGTCACCGTAGCCATAGCCCTTTATATTTAACATCAGCATTTCCAGGCACTCGGAGTAGGCCTGTTCCATTACGTCCTGATAGGCGCGTTCAACATCGTCAAGTTGGCCAATTTTTTCCATCTTGTCGAAAAGCTGCTTCAATTTGTTCTTAAGATAGTCCTTGCATGCATCAGCAATTACATCTTGGGCCAGTTTGCCTAGAACGAGAACCAGTAGCGATGTCGTGACAAGATCCATTCCGCAAACTCCCCTTAGTTCAGTGGGTGCCGAGGACCGGAAAATTAGCCCCAACCCCGCCTAATGAGAACCACCTCTAACAATGTCGGCGGAGAAGGAAGATGATTCAAATAGTTTATATTAGCTGATTCACCATATCAAGTCCTGTAACCACGAAATAGATAATATCTTGTACTGGGCTACTCCGCCGTGTTCTGCCCTATCCTTCCAATATTTGCCCGCCACCGGCGAATATGCCTTATGGATTGACTGTTTGTAGTATCGGCTTCAGTCGGAATGTGGGGTATCTCGGCATACTTGTTTAATGTTTTTGCCGCCTGAAGGCGGAACTACAAACGGAATTGAGAACGATGTAACTCTCAGCGGGCAATAAAGGAGACCGATCATGCGGGCCGACGGACAACTGTATCTCCACGAAGAAGTCTTATTGCTGGCATTGCAGGACGAAAGGGGTACCGTGGTGTTCGGCGTTATGTGCGAGCAGGTTATGGGCGGGGCGATTTTGGCCGAGTTGTTGTTGCAGGGCAAGGTCATTTTGGAGCAGTCGGGGCGGAAGCAGTATGTGCTGCCGGCCGATGGTGAGTTTCCCGGCGATCCGCTTTTGGACGAATGCCTGGCGATGATCGACGACGAGAAAAGGAAGACGACGCCACAGAAGTGGGTTGCTCGGTTTGCGGGCATCAAGGAACTCAAACACCGCACGGCACGGTCTCTCTGCCGCCTGGGCGTTTTGCGCGAAGACGAGGAGCAGATCCTGCTGATCTTCTCCCGTAAGGTCTATCCCGAAGTGAATTCCCTGCCCGAGCGCGAAATAATCGAGCGCCTGCGCCAGGCCATCTTTACCGACACCACCGACCTCGACCCACGTACGATCGTGCTGATCGCCCTGGCCGAAGGGGCCGGGCTATTGAACGCGGCCTTCGACCGGCGGGAACTGAAGTCACGCAAATCGCGAATCAAGATGATTGCCGAGGGCAACGTCATCGGCCGGGCCACGCAGGAAGTGATCCAATCCATCCAGGCCGCCGCGGCCATTGCCGCGTTCATGCCGATGATGACAATGACGACTTTCAACTAGTGTTGCCATTTTGCAAAAGTCCAGTCACAATACAAACCGAAGCGCAAGCAAGAGAACGGGAATGATGAGTTGCACCCCCCCGGAATAAACCTATATCGACGAATCCGGCACGGAGCCGCATTAAGACTCAAGCTGTAAGTCGCGAGCTTTGAGCCATTCACATTGCACCTCACACCCCATACCTCACACTCGATCCACGAAGAAAGTGCCATATGAAAACTACATCAACTGTTATATTTCTTGCGGCTTACTTTTTGGCGGCTTCGTTATGCAGGGCGGCACCCGATACGGTAGATCGAATTCGTGTGGTGATGCCGCCTAATTCCGATGAAATCGTCAAGAACATAGCGTCTATTCTTCAGCATCAGATTACATCGCGTTGTGAAGCCAAGTTGATAACAGGCGACGATGCTGAGTTGACCGTCAAGTTGTCAATAGAACCCGGCATCGGCGCCGAAGGTTTCAGAATCTCCGACGACGCCGACGGCTCCATCAAAATCACCGGCAACGACCGGCGCGGCTTACTGTTTGGCGTGGGCAAGTTTTTGCGTTCTTCACGGTATGATCAAGGTGGTTTCACTCCCAGCACTTGGCGGGGCGAATCGGTGCCCAAATGTTCCTATCGCGCGGCTTATCTGGCCACGCACTTCCGGAATTTCTACGAGGCGGCTCCCATAGAGGAGGTTGTTCACTACGTCGAGAGCCTGGGGCTTTGGGGATACAACACCCTGGTGATTCATTATCCTACGTGGGCGTTCAACGGCATCTCCGATCCAGCCGCACGCGAGTGGCTCGATCGCTTCAAGCATGTAATGCGCCGCGCTAAATCAATCGGCTTGGCGGTGGGGATCATACAAGGTGGGGCCGAAGGCTACAAAAACTCGCCTAAGGAATTCTACAAAACAAAAGTGCCCGGCGAGTGGCGAGGCAACTTCGGTATCGGTCTCTGTCCCAGCAAGCCGGCGGCCCTGACATATTTACATAACATGTACAGCGAACTCCTGGACGACATTAAAAAGGATGTCGAACTCGACTGCTTCATCTCCTGGCCCTACGACGAGGGCGGGTGTGCCTGCAAGGATTGCTGGCCCTGGGGAGCGAGAGGTTTTATTAATAACTCAAAATGGTTTGCCGTCGAGGTCCGCAGACGGTTTCCCGAATGTAAGATGATAATCTCCACCTGGGGTTTCGAAAACGAAAACGACACCAACCCCGACGGCGAATGGATAGGATTAGAGAGGGAATTGGCCAAGGACGAAAGCTGGGCCGACTATATCCTGGCTGACGGGCACAACAACTACTTCCCTAAATACATCCTCACCGAGGGTGTGCCCGGCAACTTGCCGCTGGTTAATTTCCCCGAGATCAGCATGTTCGACCAGACACCGTGGGGCGGATATGGCGCAAATCCCGCGCCGTCCCATTTCGAGGAACTTTGGAGCCGCATCAAACACATCGCCGTTGGCGGCATGCCCTATTCGGAGGGCATTTATGAAGATCTCAATAAAGCCATTATTGCCGGCTTTTACTGGGAACCCGACCGAAAGGCCGAGGAGACCGTCAAGGAGTATGCCGCCTTCGAGTTCTCGCCTGGCGCCACGGACGCTATGCTTGAAGTTGTACGCATTTTCGAGAAAAACCACAGACGAGATCGAATTGGTCCCAGCGCTATACGTGCCTTTGAGTTGGTCGAAAAGGCCGAAAAAAGTATAACACCCCAAGCACGTACCGCCTGGCGGTGGCGTATCTTTTATCTCCGCGCGCTGATCGACAAGGAACTGTTTCAGCACGAGGGCAAACGGGAAGGTGAAGTCATGAAAAAGGCGTTTGCTGAATTGACGGATATTTATCACGCACAAGGCTGTTGGTTTAAACCACCCAAGATCAAGTAGATATCGGATGTAATGTAATCCATCAGTGTTTTCACAATCAGAGCCGATTGGCGCACATTAGCTTTCCCCCTCAGATTTTCGATGCTAAACGAGTATCAAGCTGAAAAAGCCGCTAAAATGGGCAAAAACAATTTCTGTAGGCCGGGTTATTCCCGGCTTTTTGCGGCGGTTGATATTTTAAATCGCCGGGAAATGTTCCAGCCGACGGTTTTAGTCTCCTAACTTGGGGGCGGCAAAAATTTTTCATCACCCCACCAGGGCTTGCTGGCCGATGGTTTTTGGGTAAACTTAGACATAATTAAGTCACTCGCCCTGGATCATCCCCCACTTTGGGCCCCATTTGCGGGGTACTTAATCGCCCTTGTAGCTCAGCTGGTAGAGCAACGGACTCTTAATCCGTCGGTCCAAGGTTCGAATCCTTGCGGGGGCACTTCCCTGAAAGACATAGGACTTGCGCGAATCGCAAGTCCTTGTTTTATTTCTTGGCGGCATCAGGTTGAAACGAGCATTATCAGGAAATTTCAATAAGATTTACGGTTGATATGTGGGGCTATCTACGGTAAATTTCGAAATAGAGATTAGGCACTCACTTTTGTGAGTATTGTTGCTACTTTGAAGTTTTTCGGCGAGAGGTGAAGTTTGCTTACCGAACAAGAGATTTCGCGAAGCTGGCGAAAGTTGTTTAAGGATTCCGTTTGTGATGAAACAGTTATGGCAAAGGCCGAGGCTTTAATCGACGAGTTGCGCCCTGAAAGCCCTTTGCGACACCGGCTCTCGGATGAGCTGGAGGAACTGAAAAAAATCCACGCACAAAAGTGCGGCTAGACGGCAGATCCGAAAAACAATTCGTAGAACGGCCCTTTCGAGCGGCCGCTCAAGCTGTTTGTGATCTATTATCTATACGGCGAGCCCCCTGTTGGAGGTGTCGCCGTTTTTTTCTGGGCAGATAATACTAACCCGAAGCGCAAGCGAAGGGAGATGCGACCATTTTGCCTTGTTCCCCCTTCGCTTGCGCTTCGGGTTAATATTTCACATTCGAAACCTTATAATATCGACTTGTGAATATTTCGGGCAACGTGAGGGGAGAATATTATGGACAACCGACAAGACGCATCAGATAATCCCTACGCCGCGCCGTCGGTCGACGCCGACATGGCAATGGCCGCTTCGCCGTTCGCCACCGACCTCAGCCAAGACGAACAGATCCGCCACGCGTATCTTTCGCACGAAACTTCCGTTCGCTCGGTAATTATCTCCGGCATAGGGCTACTGCAAATTCCCATCGGTACGATCATTCACGCCTACATTCTCTATCTCATGTTATCTCGCAAAGCAACGGTCGTCTTTTCGCCCAAATACCGCGAAATTATCGCCCGCACGCCGCACATCAAGTACAAAACGTCGCTAGCGGTAAAGATCATCCTCGGCATTTTCTTGGCAATGTTTGTCACGGCTATAGTAGCCGCGATCCTTGGCGCCTAGCAGCCCGTCCATTTTTTTCTGTAAGAACCTTTTCGGGATGGCCTAAGTACCCGACCACACGGGGGCAAGTGCCGGTGTAAATCTCGGCTAAGCAGGGGAATTACAGCCGCTACCGCCTTCCTTGCTTACCGCATTTGCAACCGTTATACTAGTTCTCTCCGCTTAACCACCCTCCCCGAACCCTCAATAGGACACAGAAAAATGAAACGAATCTTGCCCCTCAAACGGTTCCTTTGCCTGACGCTAATTCTGTCTGTCTCGGCCTGTTTTATCGCTACCACGGTCTCAGCCGCCGATTCGGCCGTTAAACCGGTGCCTCGCAATGATAAATGGTGGAAAGACCGCCAAGCCCTGCTCAACAAACGTGTTGCCGATGCCCAGGGTCATGTTGACATGCTGCTGATCGGCGATTCCATCACCCATGGTTGGGAAGGCAACGGCAAAAAGGTTTGGGATGAATATTACGCCCCCCGCAATGCCGTTAACCTGGGCATCGGCGGCGACCGCACACAGCACGTGCTCTGGCGGCTCGACAACGGTAACCTCGAGGGCATTTCCCCCAAGCTGGCCATGATCATGATCGGCACGAATAACTCGGGTAGCAACACGTCGGAGGAAATTGCCGCCGGAGTCAAAGCCATTGTGGAGAAACTCCGCAAAAAGTTGCCCAAAACAAAGATCTTGGTGCTTGGCATATTTCCCCGCGGAACAGATGACTCTGACCACCTCCGCCAGGTCAACATGAAGGCCAACGAGATCATCGCCAAGTTGGCCGACAGTGACATGGTCACCTACCTGGACATCGGCGACAAGTTCCTCACCAAAGATCGCGTACTCACAAAAGAGGTCATGCCCGACTTGTTGCACCTCACGCCGGACAGCTACAAAATCTGGGCCGAGGCCGTCGAGCCGGAGGTGGCCAAGGTGATGGGCCCCTTGCAGAAAAAGCAACACTCGGCCGTCAAGCCCGTTCCCCGCAAGGAGAAAAAAGGTTGGATGGACCGCCACGAAAGCATGAACAAGCGGGTTGCCCAGGGTAACGTCGACATGCTGTTGATCGGCGATTCGATAACGCACGGCTGGGAAGGCGGCGGCAAAAAAGTTTGGGACGAGTATTACGCCCCCCGCAACGCCGTCAACCTGGGTATCGGCGGCGACCGCACGCAGCACGTCATCTGGCGGTTGGACAACGGTAACATCGAAGGCATTTCGCCCAAGCTGGCCATGCTCATGATCGGCACCAACAACTCCCGCGACAACACGCCAGAAGAGATCGCCGACGGCGTGCAGACCATCGTCGAGAAACTCCGCAAAAAGTTGCCCAAAACCAAGGTTCTTATCCTGGGTATCTTCCCCCGCGGAACCGACGACTCAGACGCCCGCCGCCAGGTCAACATGAAGGCCAACAAAATCATTGCCAAGCTGGCCGACAGCGACATGGTCAGATATCTGGACATCGGCGACAAGTTCCTCACCAAAGATCGCGTGCTCACGAAAAAGGTCATGCCCGATCTTTTGCACCTCACACCCGACAGCTACAAAATCTGGGCCGAGGCCGTCGAGCCGGCCGTGGCTGAGGTGATGGGTCCCCTTAAAAAAAAAGTAGTTCCGACTGAAAAGTGTCCCGCCGACGATACCGGTTTCGTGCCCTTGTTTGACGGTAAGGCTCTCGACGGATGGCGCAAGGCGGGCGGCGGAGCTACATATAGCGTCGATGACGGCTGCATTGTCGGCAAGGTCGGCCCGGGTTCAAATACGTTCCTTTGTACCGAGAAGGACTATGGCGACTTCATCCTCAAGGTTGACGTGAAGTTCGACGTGCCCGGCAACTCGGGCATACAGATCCGCAGCCACGAGCGCAAAAAAGACGGCCGCGTGTTCGGCTACCAATGTGAGATTGATCCTTCCAAGCGAGCATGGTCGGGCGGCATCTACGACGAGGCCCGCCGCGGCTGGCTCTACAATCTCGAGCACAACGAAAAAGGTCGCAAAGCCTTGAAGCTGAATGACTGGAACCAGTTCGTCATCAAGTGCCAAGGGCCCAGCATCAAGACCTGGATCAACGGCGTTCCCTGTGCCGACCTTACCGACAATATGGACGCCGACGGCTTTATCGCCCTGCAGGTCCATTCCGGCAAACAAGGCCAGATCCGCTGGAAAAATATTCGCATCAAGGAACTTGGTAAAGACAAGTAGGACGCGACTGTGCAATAACTTGTGGTGCGGGCTTCCAGCCTGCCCCATGCAGCCAAGATAGCCGCACCACAATCTGGTAATTTGTTCCGATTGCGAAAACAAAAGCAATCGATGGCGTGGCATGGATTGCCACCCTTGCAACAGGCCCATGGCTGTTTCTGGAGTTGTCTGAACCTTGGGGCCGAAGTTGGTTATATGTGTCGGTAAAACAGATTAACCAACAGCGGGGACGCAATTCCATGCATCTCGAAATCACGCAAATTGCAATGGGGCTGACATTTCTCGCAATCTGGGCATTTGCGGGCGACATTCTTGTGGGGCGCAAGAAGTAAACACAGTGGGTAGCCCCGATAGCTTGTCTATCGGGGTGCCGTAAGCACAAGAGGCCGAAAGATACGGCTCTTAACGCAACACCGTGTACGACAACCGTTCTATTTACTTATTAGTGCCTCAAGCACTCCCGTAGCCCCCTTTCTCTCACCCATGGCAATATGCTTACGCGCCGCATGCAATGCATTCACCTGTCGCTTCGTAAAGGGCACGGCTTCCCCAGCCGGCGGCTTTTGGGGAACCAGCCTGTGTCCGATCGCAACGGCCAACTCTTCGATTCCCCGGCCTTGGAGTGCGCTTGTGAAACACCCTTCCGGCCGTTGTTGCTGAAGATCGGCGGGCGTTTGTTTTATCGGATCGCTATCGACCCGATCGATTTTGTTGTGAACCAGCAGTGCCGAAGGGCAACGCCGAGCAAGTTGCCGGTCATCATCGCTCCAGGGCCGCGAGGCGTCGAAAAGCAACAGCACCAGATCCGCCGCCCGCAGTTCTTCTTCAGCCAGTTCCACACCGGCACGTTCTATGGGATGGTCGGTCGCGCGCAGTCCG
>JAFGTN010000898.1 GCA_016934075.1 Pirellulales bacterium | reverse complement strand
GCTTTCGTATGGGATTGGGTCGACCAGGGATTGCGCAAACCCATCCCCGGCGCCAAAGCAAACCCAAAAGCCACGCGACCGCAAGACAGGGGATACTTCTTTGCCTACGGCGGTGACTACGGGCCGCCGGACACGCCTACCGACGACAACTTCTGCATGAACGGTTTAGTGGCCGCCGATCGCACGCCTCACCCCAGCCTGGCTCAGGTGAAGAAAGTTTACCAGTCGATCCAGGTGCGGCCGGTCGACCTGAAAGCTGGCAAAATTGAGATCGTCAATATTTATGACTTTGCCACCCTGGACTTCGTCGTAGCCGAGTGGGAGTTGATGGCGGACGGAAAGTGTATGGGCGGAGGACCTCTTGATTTGCCGGCGATCGAATCCGGTGAGAAGAAAACGGTCACGATTCCGCTAAAACGCCCCAAGCCCGAGCCCGGAGTGGAATACTGGCTCAATGTGCGTTTCCGACTGGCCGACAACAAGTCTTGGGCACCTCGGGGCTATATAGTGGCCCAAGAGCAGTTTCCGCTGCCCGGGAGTAAAGCAGCTACAACCGTTGCTATGAAGGATCTGCCGCCGCTCGAAGTCAAGGAAGAGGACGGCAAGCTGGTTTTCTCCGGCAAGGATTTTCATCTGGTCTTCGAAAAGAAGACGGGCACGATCAGTTCCTTCGAGTATCAGGGGACAGAACTGGTGCAAAAAGGACCACGGCCCCATTTTTGGAGAGCACCGATCGACAACGACCGCGGCAATAAGATGCCCAAACGATGTGCCGTTTGGCAAGAGGCGGGCAAGAATTGGCAGATCGAGAGCGTCGGCAGCAAGCGACTCGCTCCCGGCGCGGTCCGTGTGGATGTTGCGGCCAAACTGCCCGACGTGGAAGCTGAATACAACGTCAGCTATACGATACTGGGAAACGGTGATGTACTGATCGACGCGCGTTACCAGGCAGGTTCAAAAAAACTACCCGAGATGCCTCGCTTCGGCATGCAGATGGTAATGCCCGGCGGTTTCGATAATCTGGCCTGGTACGGTCGCGGCCCCCAGGAATCGCACTGGGACCGCAAGGACGGCTGCCCGGTGGGTGTTTACTCGGGCACGGTTGACGAGCAATTCGTCGATTATTCGCGTCCACAGGAAAACGGCAACAAGACCGACGTGCGCTGGCTGGCGTTAACCAATGAAGAAGGCGTTGGGCTGTTGGCCGTGGGTATGCCTCTTTTGAGTGCCAGCGCACGGCATTATACCACGACGGACCTGGAAAGTTTCCGCCACAGTTATGAAATGCCCTGGCGCGAGTCGGTCACTCTGAATCTCGACCACAAGCAGATGGGCGTGGGTGGTGATAATAGCTGGGGCGCGAAGCCACATCCGCAGTTCATGCTGACAGGCAAGTCCTATCGCCACCAATTTCGGCTCAGTCCGATTTCGAAAGGCAAGGGAATGCCCGGCGAATTAGCCCGAAAGAGGTTTAAGGTTCAACCATAATTAATTTGGCTGGTTCGGACTTGCGAGGTGTTATTGATGATGTAAATCTGATTGCGAATAAGAACTCGAAAGTACGTAATGCCGATGTGCTACAGAAATGTTCCTTTGCAATAGAATATGCAAACGACTATGTTTCCAAACGGAAGAAGTACGGGCGTTCGATTAACGGGTGAACTTTTCATATTTCGTTTTCTTGAAAGTGTTTCATTTCATCAATCCAGAAACAGCCTGGTTTTCCCGCTAAAGGATCTATCCGGTCTATCTCTGTTAAAAACCATTCCTGCAAATCAATGGGAACGTTTCCATCTAGATACGCATCTTCACCATTTCGAGCTTGAGTTTCACGAACAAGGTGACGGAAGGACAACAACATTTCCGCAAGTTGCGAGACTGACGAATTTAGCAATATGCGACAAAAGTCATTGTCGTGATTTAAGTATACGATTTGGCCATTACAGGATTCGTCTATGCAAATTGGATCGCCAGAACCATTAGAACCAATCACACGATAGCGATCGAATTCTGACGAAATTTGCCACATTCGAGATACCGTTTCCAGTGTTCCACCAGTTGGTGCGAAAAAGTCCAGAAATGGAGATGCGGATTCTGGAAGTCCTGCAGACATAAGAAACGTCTTTGAACTATCCGGAATCTTGACATCCACAAGCGATTCTGGAGCAAATACGACTAGCGAGTCTTCATCGTTACACCAGTTTTCACGAAATGTATCCGGAGTAATCATATTCTCAGTAATATCACGACCGTTTGTCGAGTAGCATCAAATTGATAATCGAACATGCCACTTGCCCGTAACTTTTCAGTTTTATGACACGATCTAATCAAAAAAGCTAACTTTGGTGCATCGCGGACACACCCTGCGAACCGACCAGTTCTAAACGTATTTTCCTATATACTCCACCGCACCGCCTACGGTATCGACTGCTAGTGCCGAGTCATCGTCCATTTCTATGTCGAATTCGGCTTCGAAGGCGGCCACCAATTCGACCGATTGCGTACTTTCGGCTCCCAGATCGAACACAAAGTGGTTATCCATTGCGATCATATCCTCGGATATGTCGAGCACTTGGCAGATGACTTTCTTGATGCGACTTTCAAGTTCCGATCTTTCCATTGTCGATTCCTCCTTGTGGTGATTGGTGTTTATTGCCAGGTGGCACTGGTTGCTTGTCAACCAGTGTTTATCGGGCGTCTCATACCATCACTGGCTGACAAGCAGCCAGTGCCACCCTTCTCAACTAGTTACTCGGTAATTCTGATTCTCACGTCGGCGACCATGTTACCAATTTTGGCGGGGCCGGCGATCAGCGGGTTGACATCGAGTTCGCCGATGCGGTCAAAATCACTTATCAGTTGCCCAACCCGCACCAGGCAGTCCCTCACGCTGTCGATGTTGGCACAGGCGCCGCCGCGCGCGCCTTCCAACAGATCGCAGGCTTTGACCTGATGGATCATGCGGTCGGCGGTACCTTCGTCCATGGGTGCCAGGGCGAAGGTGACGTCTTTAAACAACGCCACGTAGATTCCGCCCAGGCCGAACATTATGGTGGGTCCGAAGACCGGATCGCGTTTTCCACCCAAAATGATTTCGTAGCCAGTGGGGATCATGCCGCGGACCAGTATGCCGTCTATGGTGGCATCAGGCGCCATTTTGGCCACGTTTTTCAGCATGGTTTCGTAGGCCTGGCTCACGGCATTGGCGTCGGGCAGATCGAGCGCTACGCCCTTGACCTCCGACTTGTGGATGATCTGATGGCTGACGACTCGCAGCACGGCCGGATAGCCGATTTGCTCGGCGGCGGCCACGGCTTCGTCGACCGATTTGGCCAACCGGTGTTCGGGCACGGGCAGGCCATAGGCCTTCATCACGTCCAAGGCCTCGTCTTCGTTGAGGTAGCCGGGTTCGGCGGCGTAGATAATTCTTTCGGCGGTGGCCTTGTCGACCGGCATCCTCTTGGGCTCATCTATGGATTGCTGCCGCCAATGGCGGATCTTCTGAATGTCGGACATGGCCTCGCAAGCCCATTCCGGCAAGATATAATGGGGAATGTGCGACTGCTGCAAAAGTTGAATGCCCGGCTGTACGTCCGAGGCGCCCATGAACGAGCAAGCGATGGGCTTTTTGGCATTTTCGTGTACACGGCAGATGCCCTCGGCGATGGCTTCAATATCGGTCATCGATTGCGGCGTAAGGATCACCAGTGCCTGATCGACGTTAGGATCTTCCAAAACGGCCTCGAGGGCAGCATCGTAGCGGTCGGCTCTGGCGTCGCCGATCACATCGACCGGGTTCTTGACGTTGGCCGTGTCGGGCAGGGCTTGTTTGAGCTTTTCTGTGGTCGACTGGGCAAACCGCGGTATCGACAGCCCGCATCCCACGGCAGCATCAGTTGCCATCACACCCGGCCCTCCGGCGTTGGTTACGATCGCCAAGCGGTCATTTGACGGCATGGGCTGATAGGTGTACATCACGGCCGAGTTGAACATTTGTTCGATACTGGACACACGGATAATGCCGGCTTCGCGGAACACGGCGTCGCAAACGGCGTCCTCGCCGGCCAGCGATCCCGTGTGGCTGCTGGCGGCGTCAGCCCCCTGGGGCGTGCGTCCCGACTTGATGGCCAGGATGGGCTTGGCGTGTTCTCCGCGTGTTACCCTTCGGGCCGCCTCCATCAGACCGCGACCGTCGCGCAACTCCTCCAAGTACAGCAGGATGATGTCCGTTGCCGGATCTTTGTGCAGGTAGTCGAACAATTCGATCTCGGTGACACCCGCCTTGTTGCCGAAACTGACGAATTTTGAAAAACCGATGGCCTTTTCGCGTGCATAGTCCAAAACGGCCGTACACAGCGCGCCGGATTGGCTAAGGAAGGCGATTCTTCCCGCGGCCGGCATTTTTCGGGCAAAAGAGGCGTTTAGCTGTACCTTCGGGTCAGTGTTGATAACTCCGAGGCAGTTGGGCCCGACCATGGATATCCCGTATTCCTTGCAGATATCCTTGATCCGCTGTTCGCGTTTGATTCCTTCGGGGCCCACCTCGCGAAAGCCGGCCGAAATCACAATTACCGATTTGATGCCTTTGCGGCCACACTGTTCCAATGCTCGTTCGACGACATTTGCCGGATAGACGATTACAGCCTGGTCGACCTCGTCCTCGATATCCAGCACGTAGCGATAGGCTTTTACGGCGCAGATGCTGCGTTTGCCCGGTGCGACCGGGTAGACCGTGCCGCGATAGCCGCTGGATAGGATGTTATGGAATATGTCGTAGGGCACGGTGCCGGGTGTGGGTGTAACACCCAGCACGGCCACGCTTTGCGGGCTGAAAATTCCGTCGAGGGCATGTTTTTCCGGAGTGCCGGATTGGGGGGCTTGCGAGGAAGTCGTGCTCATTTCAGTACCCTGTTCGCATAGCGGTAACCGATAAATGCCTCAAGAAAACGTCGATAGAGGCTCCGCAGCAGAAGCCTTTTGAATGAATACGCTGACGATTTTTGCCAACGAACGATCGAACCATCAAGCATACTCGAAAAGACTTGTCACACCAAGCCGATTATCGAGAAGTTTTAAAATTTTCCCAATAGTCGAGCGGCCCGTTAATCATGGCTGCAAGAGATAGTGCTTTATAGAGGGCCGAATTATGCTCCGGTTTACAGCAACGGACTCAGCAATTTTGCGACATTTTGGGCCATGCGCTGTAGTGCGGAACGGTTCCTCCAGTCCTTTGCCGTCAAAAGGATCGAATCGCTGATGTACTGGTGCTGCTCAATTCTTAGTCGGCGTGTGACATCGGCGTCATAGAATAGCAGGTTGATCTCGAAGTTGATGGCGAATGAGCGGATGTCGAAATTACTCGACCCGATCAGGGCCAAAGAGTCGTCGATGCTCATGGTTTTGGAGTGCAGCAGGCCGGGCTGATACAGATACAGGTCGACGCCCGCTTCGAGCAGGCTGTCGTAATACGAGCGTGAAGCGGCCCCCACAAGCACCTGATCGGAGCGGTTGGGCACGACGATTTCCACCTTAACGCCTCGCAGCACGGCCGTCTGAATGGCCTGCAGAAACGGCTCGTCCGGTACAAAATAGGGCGTTGTGATGGTCACGCGGCTATTAGCCCCGTAAAGCGCATTTACGACCATATATTGATAGTTTTCGGTCGGAAAGCTGGGCCCGCTGGGCAGCGTCTGCACTGCCGTGTCACCGGTAACTATCGGCTCGGGGAAGTAATTTTCGCTGCTGAGCTTCTGTTTCGATTCGAAGAACCAATCCGAGGCGAAGACGGCCTGCAATTGCAAAACGACCGGTCCGCTGAGGCGGATCATCATGTCGTGCCAGGCCAGGTCCTTGTGGCCATAGTCGGCATCGACGATGTTTTGCGAACCCGTATAGCCCGTATGCCCGTCGATGACGGCGACTTTTCGATGGTTACGGATATCCGCGCGGCCGCGGATGAAACGTACCGGCAATACGGCGTAGACCTCGATGCCGGCATCTCGCATCTGATGGGCAAGGCTTTTGAGCGTAGGTCTCGACGCCACGGCGTCCATCAATACACGGCATTCCACTCCGCGCTCGACCGCGCGGCGCAGGGCTTCGACTACCTTTCGCCCGGTCTGATCGTCGGCGAACATGTAAAAAAGCAGGTGCACATGGGCGGTTGCCTGATCTATGTCGACTATCAGCCGCGAGATGGCCTCGTCGGTGTCGCAGATCAACTCGGCCTGGTTACCACCGAGGATGGGCATATTGCCCAGTTGTTCGGCCAAGGTAACAACATCGCGAAATTCGTCGGGGAGTTCTTCGTGAACAAGCCCGGGTGTTTGCTTGAAGGCTTTGCTCAACTCCTTGATTTGCTCGTTGACAAAGGCGTGCTGCTGCCAGCGGTCGTTGGGCAGCCGGGTTCTTCCGATCAGCATGTACAGCACCAGACCGAACCACGGTTGAAAGAAGATCACCAAGAGCCAAGCCATGGTCGAGCTGGGCTTGCGACGGCGCGGATTTACGACCAGCACGAAGAGCATCACGATTCGCACGGCCCATTCAGCAAAGTAGAGAAAATACCAGGAGACGAAATCCCAGGTCGTGGGGTGCAGCGGCAGGGAATCCCAAAACGATAAGATTCCTTCGGAAAAGTTCCCGATCATGCCTGGAGTTCCTTGGATTTTTGTCTGTGATGGAATTACGGTAGACCAGGGCGTGGTTCGTGTCTACATATCGTATCGACCCACCCGCCGTGATGGCTTGATACGCTATGTTGCCATGATACGGCAAGGTTCCCAGACCGCAACCGGTCGTGACGCAATTGGCAGTTGAAACGGTCGATACGGTATTATTGGGATTATTGCTCGCCCGGGAACTGGTATCCAGTATAGGTGTTTTCCGGTAGAATGAGGGGGTAGACGAGAGATTTAGGACTTAGGACTTGAGACTTCGTTGGAATTCGAAACCTGAAATCTTATGTCCTACGTCTTAAGTCTCAGGTCTTTAGCTTCAAACCACTCGCTCTAAAGCCACCTCGCGGACCGATAATGACATCATCCCAGCCTTCAAATAACAACCTCTCCCGCGACGAAATTGCAGAGCGGTATCTCGACCAGCTTCAGTACGAGCCGTACCCGGTTCAGGAGGAGGCACTGTTCGCGTGGTTCGCCGCCGAACAGGGAGTCCTGGTTTGCGCGCCAACGGGAACCGGCAAGACGCTGATCGCCGAGGCGGCTTTGTTCGAGGCTTTGCACGAAGGGAAGCGGGCCTATTACACCACGCCGTTGATCGCACTGACCGAGCAGAAATATCGCGAGATGCAAGAATCGGCCGTGCGTTGGGGATTTTCGGCCGACGACGTGGGACTGGTTACCGGCAACCGGCGTCTGAATCCCGACGCGAAAATACTGGTCGTTGTGGCCGAGATTCTTTTCAACCGGCTGATACATCGCGAGTCGTTCGAGTTCGACGATGTGTCGGCCGTGGTCATGGACGAGTTCCACAGCTTCAACGACCGTGAGAGGGGCATCGTTTGGGAATTCACGTTGGGTCTGCTGCCGGATCACGTGAGGACGCTACTGCTTTCGGCCACGGTGGGCAACTCGCGGGAGTTCATCCAATGGCTCAAGCGCAGCCACAACCGGAAACTTGAACTTGTGCAGGGCGACGAGCGAAAAGTGCCGCTGATGTTCAACTGGGTGGGCGATATGCTCTTAACCGAACAGATCGAGCAGATGGCCAAGGGTGACGACGAAACTCGTACGACACCATCGCTGATCTTTTGCTTCAACCGCGAGGAATGCTGGAACGTGGCCGAACAGATCAAGGGAAAGAAGATTCTCTCCGGCGACCAGCAGGCACGGCTCACCGAGGAACTTAAAGGGCATGACTGGTCGCAAGGGGCCGGGCCCAAATTGCGACAGATACTGCAACGCGGCGTGGGCGTACACCATGCGGGCATTTTGCCCAAGTATCGCCGCATCGTCGAGGACCTATTCCAGCGGAAGCTGCTTTCGGTGGCCACCTGTACGGAGACTCTCTCGGCGGGCATCAATCTTCCGGCGCGTTCGGTGGTGGTGCCGAACATTCTCAAAGGCCCGCCGGACAAGAAGCGGCTGCTCGACTCAAGCACGGCGCACCAGATTTTCGGACGCGCCGGCCGACCCCAGTTCGACGACCGCGGATACATCTTCGTATTGGCGCACGAGGATGATGTAAAGATCGCACGCTGGAAGGAGCAATACGACCAGATCCCGGAAAACACGAAAGATCCGGGTTTGATGAAAGCCAAGAAACGCCTGAAAAAGAAGATGCCCAAGCGGCGCTCCAACGTGCAATATTGGAATAAGGAACAGTTCGAAAAACTTTGCGCCGCCGCGCCCGGAAATCTTTCCAGCAAAGGCACGCTGCCCTGGCGACTGCTGGCTTATATGTTGGACGCCTCACCCGAGGTCGATGTGTTGCGAAATCTTGTGGGCAAGCGACTGATGAGCCCCAAATATGGTGAGAAGGCACAAGAGTCGCTGGAAAACATGCTCATGACGCTGTGGCGGGCAGGCTATGTGACGCTCGAACCGGAACCGCCCAAACGAGACGATAGTATAGAACAGCCGCCTTCGGCTGTCGAAGAATCGAATGACAGTCGGGGGCAACCGTCCCACAATGTTCCGCCCAAATCCACCGGCCTGTTCGGCTCCATCAAGCTGGCCAAAGGTGAAAATCTTTCCGATGCGATTACCAAGGCTCTCGACAAAAGCCAATCGGGCGGTGACAAATCCGATCGGCCCAATGAGCCCGAATATCGGCCCCAATTCGCTCATCCCACGCCGGAGTTGCACAAGCTCTTGATGCTACGCGGAGTCAATCCGCTTTACGGCATCTTTCTAATCAACCACATGGGCATTGCCGACCGTAACGAGAGAATTCAGGCCATGGAAAG
>JAFGTN010000897.1 GCA_016934075.1 Pirellulales bacterium | reverse complement strand
CCGATTACCACGGCCAACTCACATTCATAATCCACCTCGCCCTCCTTGTCGCCGCAGGCCGGGATCAGGATCGGCTCGCCCGGATTCAAAAGCGTGCTGGTGGGCTTCATAAACACGACCGGTTGCTCGGGAATCGGCGCCCCACCTTCCTTGGCATGCTCCCGATAGTTTAGCCCGATGCAGAAGATATTTGACGGCACGACCGGCGCCAACAATGAAACATCAGTCAAATCGACTTGATTGCCGGTGGATTGAAGGTTGTCGTCTAGAACGTCGATCAGGTTCTCGTTGATCGCTCCATGGCTGACTTGTCCGTCCGAGTTCTTAAATCTAACGTAACGCACTGGATAGCATCTCCATAAGCTGGGGGATGAACATTGGTGGGCTGATGAACAAAGCAGAATCTATACGCGAAAGGCTGTCAAGCGGGACGGCACCGAAGAGAATGTCCGTAAATTCGGGCTAAATACCGGTATAGGCACAAGAAAAAACGACTTTTTTGTTTGACTAAGTCTGAACGGTGTCCTAGTTATTGATAACGCCGGTTTAGAACAATCTCCCATACCCCCGGGTGGGTGGAACGGCTGCAATCAGGATTAACCCGAGAGTTTGTGCTTCAATGGTGGCTTATCTCCTAGAAGAATTAAAGCTTGCTAAAAAAGAAACGCCCGAACGCCAGACGATTCTCGTTATTGACGACGACGAGGCGCTTTCTGATGTTCTCTCCCGTCGGCTGCAGAGTCAAGGATTTGACGCAATTACGGCCGATTCGGGCAAGCGTGGTCTGGCCATGGTCCAGGATGAATCGCCCAACCTGATCGTTCTCGATCTGCGTCTGCCCGACATGGACGGCTTCGAGATTTGCGAAGTCCTGGCCGATTCACCCGAAACCTGCAACATTCCCGTCATTATCCTCAGCGGCATGGAGCGGCCCGACATCATCCGCCGCAGCCGTCTGGCCGGATGCTTCTATTTTCTTCGCAAGCCGTACGATCCCAACGCCCTGCTGGTGCTAATCAAGCAGGCTCTCGAGGAATCGATGTAGAGCTTGACTCCAGACGAGGAAAACGGATCGATTCTTTAGCATAGCCAAAGACGAGGCTTATTCTGTAGCTATAAGTCGGAGTATGGTTTGGACTTAAAGTTATTGCCTGCCCGCACCCCCTTGTCGATTTGGCATGGGCTCGGATATACTGAAGTATTGCCCAGATTGTGGGTGGTATTTGTCTACCTGCGAATGGAGGGTGTTGTTACCTTACATTCGTTAGTTTGTGTTAGCGGGCGAAAACGAGCATTTTCGCTTTTTTTATCAACGGAGAACTGTGTGGGATCCAAAAAGACAGGAAAAGGTCGTCGGAAGATTGGTCGGAAAAAACGTCGCATGAGATCCAAGATCCGACATCGAAAGGGCTAAACGGTCCATTCATCGTGGGTGCGGGTGGCTAAAGCCATTCCACTCACTCACAACTGCGCCGCCCCTCAGACAAAGCGTCATGTACTCGTGTGCGCGGTTATTTTCGAGCTAAATGGCGCTCAATAAACTGCCTATCAGGCCGCGGCTTTCGCTGTTGGCCTGCAGCGTGGCTAAGGCTGAGTTGAATAGTATCTGTGAGCGGATATAGTTCGAGGTTTCTTCAGCTACGTTTGTGTCACGAATAGTGCTTACGGCCTGACTGAGATTCACTTCGCTGGCATCGATAAGTCTCATGGAACTGCCGATGGTGTATTTTTCGAATGCGCCGGCCTCGACTCTGGCATTGCGGACCTGTGATGCGGCGCTATCGATAATCTCAAGGGCCTTGGCCATTTGACCGCTTGACATCGAAGCTGATCCTCCGGCTGCCAGATCGCTGAGACTACCCGCCTCGCCGCCGAGTGCCGTGGCATGAACGTTCGGCAGCGAGAGCGTGGAAGTGTCGGCGACGTCCGGAGAGAACACGAACGTGAGCGAATCGGCCGAACCATCCAGCAGGTTTCGGCCTCCGTAGTTAGTATTGGCGCTAATCAAGTTGATGGCGTCGATGGCGGCGTTTACTTCGATTTGATTAGCGGCAACTTCCTCGTCGCTGATCGCACCGCTGTTGGCGACGGCGACCACGTTGCCGCGGATCTGGTTCAGAAGATCTGACACCTCGGCCAGGCCGGAATCGGCCGTGTGGATCGTGCCCACCGCCCGCGAGGCGTTTCGACTGGCGGCTTCGAGTGAAGCCAGTTCGGCCTCGATCTGGCCGACGGCGATCAAACCGGCCGGGTCGTCACTGCCGCTGTTGATGCGTTTCATGGTCGAGAGCCGCTGGTTACTGAGCGTGAGCAACTCGAACGCCCTCATCAGATTGTTTTGTGCTGTAAGATCAACGCCTGACGGATTTATGCTGATGCGCATACAATTACCTTTGGTGCAATATCTTGGCTGGCCGACTGGCCGATGTGAATACTCATTACGAAAAGTGAAAACTGCCCATATACAGAAAGCATAGCATATTCTATAAGTGCATAGCACTTATAGACTTACGCGCAATGACTTGAAACCGCCTGTACCGTTTATGATCGGGCTGATAGGCTTATGGGGAAGGAATGATCAATGTCCAATGATCAATGATCAATGTTTAATGTCCAAATTTGGAACCTGAACTTATAAATGCCAGGCCTATTGCCCGAAAATCAACGACTTTTTGCAACACAGGTTGTACGCGAGCTGCGCGATGCCGGATTCGAGGCTTATTGGGCTGGGGGCTGTGTGCGCGACCATTTGCTCGGTCGCCGGCCCAAGGACTACGACGTGGCAACCTCGGCCAGGCCCGAGCAGGTGCGGAGTGTCTTCGGGCGCCGACGCACGCTTGCGATCGGGGCCGCTTTTGGAGTAATCACCGTGCTGGGGCCTCCCAGGGCGGGGCAGATCGAGATCGCCACCTTCCGCGCCGATCTAGACTATAGCGACGGTCGCCACCCCGACGGTGTCACCTTTTGCAACGCCGAAGAAGACGCCCTGCGCCGTGATTTTACCATCAACGGCATGTTCTACGATCCTATTGATGAACGAGTGATCGACTACGTGGACGGGCAGAAGGATCTCCAACGCGGCATATTGCGGGCCATCGGATCCCCGCAAGAACGTTTCACCGAAGACAAGCTGCGCATGCTGCGGGCGGTGCGTTTCACATCCACTTTCGGTTTCCAAATGGACAAAGAAACCCTGGCTGCCGTCAGACGAATGGCCGAACAGATCACGATTGTCAGCGTCGAGCGAATCGCCGCCGAAATGCGACGCATGCTTACCGAGCGAGGGCTGGTGGTGGCCGTGTGGCTGTTGCTAGAGACGGGATTGGCCAAAGTCATTCTGCCCGAGATCGTTTGTGAAGAACGCCCGGAGCGAATCGAGAGAACACTGAGTTTATTAAAACGTTTCGATAAACCAAGTTTCGCCTTGGCTCTGGCCGCCCTGTTGCGCGAGTTCGTCGACGCCCGCGGCGCCGCGGGTGTATGCAGTCGCTGGAAACTCTCGTGCAGCGACAGTTCGCGCGTCGAATGGCTTATCGGTTGTGGCGACGTACTCCGCGACGCGGCCGAGATGCCCTGGTCGAAATTGCAATCATACATGGTCGACGATGGCATCGAAGAACTGCTGGCCCTGGCAGAAGCAGTAGCTGCCGAGGCGGGTGAGTCGATTGATTTCGTGGAATTCTGCCGCGAAAAACTGCGGTTGCCGGACGAAGTACTGCACCCCACACCGCTATTGACGGGCGACGACCTGATCGAGCACGGCTTGACACCGGGGCCGATATTCAAACGCCTGCTGGCACGAACCTGGCAGGCACAACTCGACGGCGAAATCGAAACTAAACAAGCGGCGCTGGCGATCGTCGACCGTATGCTTCAAACCGAACTCGAATAAAGGAAGGAAAGAATCATGGACAAAAAGACCAAAAAACGAATCCAAACTCTCAACCAGCGCATCCAAAAACTCCACCAGCAACTGGCCGGCTCCCGCCAACAGATGGACGACCCCGAAGAGCTGGCCGTTCTGGAAAAACAATTAGCCGACGCCGAGGCGGAACTGGCGAAGTTGAAGGAGTCGTAGGGCTGTCAAGCAAATTCTAACCGGGGCTGTCGGCTACAAATCGGGGATTCGTGAACGTTGCACAAACACTGGCTGACAAGCAGTACTTGGAAATCGGCGATTTGGGAGACTGAGTGATGAATTATCCTGTCAGTAAGACTCTATTATCGGCGATTCAACGGTTGTTCGATGATCCTGGCGTTGCCACTGGGCTGTTGGGACAAGGAGTTCCATTGACTGAGCGCGATGTTGCATGTACGACCTCGATGAATGCTTTAGAGAGGGTCGATTTACTGCGTAAGAAAATCGAACTCTTTTTAACACAGATGGCAGCCGAACTTGATGAACTTGGAGAAGACGAATTGCCGCGTCTACGTAGTGAAGCAACCGCGATGTTGGTGGTGTTGGGAGAAATTCAAAGTCACTTTCCCGATGTAGTCAAAGAATCGGATTAGACCATGTAAGATTACCTTAAACACAGAGGTATGCGCCACTAGAGTTTATCAGACCGTGAGAGTGGTGTGCTCTAGGAATCCACCGTTTCCTTCTCCAACGGTGCGGATTCGACCTGGGTAATCAGACGGGCGCCAAGTGCTTCCAGGATTTTGCTGGCTCGCTCCTGAGTGATGCCGTGATACTCGTTTCGCTCGTCGCGTGAGATTTGCGACTCGTGGACACCCAGCCGAGCGGCCAGTTCTCGTTGCGAAAGGCCTTGGGCGATTCTTAGCGAGACGAGCAAAGATCCGAGTCCGTGCAAGTTGACGAGACCGTCGAACTCGCCGCGTTTGATTCGCTCGTAGCCGGTCACTTCCTCTTGAAGTTGCTCGTGAAACGAACGGATGGGATCCATAACTCGCTTGATTTCTTTCCGATCCAAGCCCGACCCCTTCAAGCGGGCAAGATGATCCTCCAACCGAGCTTTCTCTTCGCCCAATCGAGCGACGGCTTCTTTGTATTCGCTTTCGTTGCGGATCATGACTCAATCTTTTATTTGGTTCTTCACGGAATTTAGTAGGCAAAAATGGTATTGTCGTGCTCCGCACGAAGGTTTTTAAGGCATAGGCTAACAAAAGTATGAAAAAGAAGCTCCTCGAACTATAGAGTATCCGAGGAGCCTTGACAGAATATATTTCCATCAGCATCTGGTTATTCCTTGGCAGGTTGCTCCTCAGCAGTGCCTACCTCCGCTTCACCAGACCCTGACATTATCCCTCTGTAGTTTGTCTTTTGTCAATATACTTTTGTTAGCCCATGCCTCAAAAACCTCTTGCCGAAGGCAAGT
>JAFGTN010000896.1 GCA_016934075.1 Pirellulales bacterium | reverse complement strand
GATTGGGACCAGAGGCTCGTGGGACTCGTGGCCGATGAGTTCATGTCCCGCCACGGCAGCGACCCACGCGAAGACGCCCAATCCGCAGCCCGTCTCTGGCAAACCTGCGAAGAGGCCAAACGCCTGCTATCTTCGCGACCGAGCACGACCGTCACCTGCAGTCATGGCGGATCGGTAGCCCAGATCGAAATTACTCGTAAACAATTCGAAGAAGCGACGCGCGATCTGCTCGATCGGACCCGATTCACCGTCACACAAACACTGCATGTAGCCAATCTGGACTGGCATCAGATCGACAGCGTGCTGCTTGTGGGCGGATCGACACGCATGCCCATGGTCCCGCAAATGCTTCGCGAACTCTCGGCCCTGGAGCCCGAACACAGCCACGATGCCGACGAAATCGTCGCCCAAGGAGCCGCCTTGCGGGCCGGCTTACGGCTAGGGAACAAGATAGCCGGTTTCACACCCTTCACAATACGCAACGTCAACTCGCACAGCCTGGGCGTGGTCGGTGTCGACCGCCTTACCGGGCGACTTCGCAACGGAACCATAATTCCACGCAACACCCCACTACCGATCACCGCGCGACGCACGTTCGAAACACAAACCGATAACCAGAAGTCGATTCTCGTGCAAATCGTCGAAGGTGAAAGCCGCGCGGCCGACGATTGCACGACCATCGGAAAATGCACGGTTTCGAACCTGCCCCCTGAACTGCCCGCCAAATCGCCCATCGATGTGCTCTTCCACTACCGCGATGACGGACGGCTGAAAGTACGAGTAAACCTGCCGGGCACGGATACTAATCTGGAAACCGAATTCGCCCGCGAACTCGGACTCAGCCGAGAGCATCTGGAAGGCTGGCGCCGCTACATCGGCGGGTTGAAATTCTAGTGTCCAAGACGCACCATGGGCCTCTGCAGACGCTCCTGCTGCATCACGGACGTATCCTGCAAGTCCTTACTCTTTCGGTGGCGTCGGCAACACCAGTTTGTCGTTCTTTTGCTCACAGACGTTTACATAATGTTGCAATAAACCATATGTCGATTGGAACTCGGCGCGAGCCGCCAAGGCCTGGTATTTGGGATCGGAGGCCACCGTTTTGAAGTGGCTCAAACTTCGGTCCAGAGCCTGCTTCGAAGGTCTGCCCGAGCCGGAGAATACCTCGGCCGGCAAAGCCAGGTAGACTTGCCAGTGCGCGTCGAGAAGTTCATAAAGATCTCGCGAAATCTGCGCCAGGTGCACTCGAGCCTCTTCCGCTTCGCTCACTGCGTGAACCTGCCCCAGAGCCGGATTGGGCGTCAACCGTACCGCTTGGCCGCCGGATGACGTAACCGGTTGCTGTGTATTGGATCCCGCCGGCGCCAGTTTTGTCACCGGGTTGCAATATCGAGCGACATCCTGTGCAAGAGCAATGCCCGACGGCGGCACCGTTACCGGCCGACCCGGCCCCGGGCTTCTGTAATAATCGGCGTTGGACCGGTTGTCGACCGCCAGCACCGAACCGTCTATGGCCACGCCCACAAACAATCCACGGCTTCGCGAGTACGAATAGATCTCGGCCTTGAGTTGCAAATCCGTCGCGGCTGACGCTTGGCGACCGACCGGCCCGGCCGCTACCGCCGCATCGGCGCCCAGGGTGAACTTGCCCGAGAGAAGGTTCTGCACGCTCTTGTCGGTCTTGAAAACCAGAACCACATCGGTCGATTGCACCCCTACCTGCCAGCCGACATTCCCACCGGTCAAGGTCATGAAAAGCGGCGCATGCCAGGTACCGTTCTCGCCGCGGCTAATCAGCACGCCGTTACCGTGTCGCGCGCCGATAATAAAGCTGCCTTTAATTACGCCGGGAAAAATCGCCACGGCCTTGGCATCCGCCAACATCGAGGCGGGAATGCCGTTGAGCGGTACGGCCATAATGGCGTTGAGCACGCTCTGCGCATTTCTGACAGTTTGCTCCTCGCGAGTTTGCCCCAAAGCCGAACCGGCCGAAATTGTCACACAGACCAAAAAACCATACGTCAAAGCATTGGATTGTTTTCTCATGGCCGCAAAGCTCCTGTTTTTCATCAATGTTCCGCGTCCTGATAAAGAATATGTGCATTCCGCAATCAGCCACCCAGGCCATTCTGTCCAAATAAGCCGACAAAAACCAGCCCAATCCCGCCTGCAAAAGGCGCACCCCCAGATGAAAGTAATTATCCCACAAAACAGCCACACGAGTAATGCAAAAGATTCGCGGCAAAACAAAAGCACTGCAGATTTCTCCGCAGTGCTTTTTGAAGAATGAAACATTTGTTGTTCAGGTAAATTTACTCTATCTAAACACGACGGCGTACAAAACGAACCGCCATACACGCCAATAATCCGATTCCCCAGATAACCAGTGACGTGGGCTCGGGTACTGGAGGCGGTGGGCCATGTATCTCTTCTCCGTTTGGTCTGGCGATATAGCCCAAACTGTCGAACAATCCATCTGCTGCGAGTGCCGGTGTGATATCATTATAATCATTCCATGCGGCCGTGGGTGGATCGGTGTTATTACCATCTTTGGCATAAAAGTCGCCCCACACCGGCGCCATTTCACTTTCGAATGAGAACTCTAATGTCCGCACATCAACCGCATCAGGCATATCCATCTTTATGCCAAAAATATCAGCCGGCAAGCCCGGATTTGTATTACCGTCATTATTGGGATCTGCCACGTAAGTTTTGATCTCCATCACTACATCAGTGTTACTGGCCCCATTTATCTTATAACTGAAATTTCTGTAGTAATCCGCAGCTGATTCACCCGGCTCAAGTTCCGTGATCTCCAAAATGAGGTGGCTCAGCCCCTTGGAAAGCAAGGCGCCATTTTGACCACTCACCGAATAGCTGTACGACCACCAATCACTTGGCGACTACTGCCGAAGTGTGATACAAATCAGTTAGATCGCCCAACGCCGCCGAAGCAGGTGGCTATAAGCAAGGCTAAAACCCACGCGCCGCCTTCACATCGTCAAAATCGCGCAGGTGATATTCGATGTCGGTATAATCCAGCACATTGCATAGGCTGCGCAGGGCCACGCCCATGCCGTCGGGCCCGCTGAAACCGCCGAACTGGCCGCCACCCTTGACGTGCGGTTCCAGATCCAGGAACACGCCGGGGATACCCCGCCGGCGTAGCCTGCGTTCCAGCTTGGGCAACGTGCGGCGGAACTCGCGGAAAATTTGCTCATGGGCGCTGTCGCCCCGGTCGCAGGGTACGAAGTTCGACAGGGCGTCTTCGTCGATCGGGTCGCCTTTCTTGACCGGCTTGGCGTGATGGTAGTCCTTGATGTGAATCCACCCCAAGCCCGGCACCATGGCCTTGAACTGGTCGAGCAACTCGTCGGCCGTGAAACCGCGGACTATGATGTTGGCCGCGTCGAATATCAGTACCATGGCAGGGTGGTTGACCTTGCGATACAG
>JAFGTN010000895.1 GCA_016934075.1 Pirellulales bacterium | reverse complement strand
GTGGCCGAAGAAGACCTCGCTGCCGGTCCGGTCATCGTATTCGATCGAGCCGGAGTGGTTGGCCAAGGGATCGTAGACGTGCGAATCGGGAAAATGTTCGGCCAACAAGTTCGCCAGTCGAGCGCGATAGTTCTGGTCGTGCAACTCGGGCTCGGTGAGCGAGCCTTGCATGATGCCGGCGATGAAGAAGCGCAGGGGCGGGACGTTTTGAGGTGGATTTTGCGGCATGTTTGGAGTCATGACGGCATTAATATGATGCTATGAATCCGCTGGCGAAAACGCCAAGAAAATCAGAACCCCTCCTAATTGGAGGGGTTCTGAACAGCGAGGGCGACGGGACTCGAACCCGCAACCACCGGATCGACAGTCCGGTACTCTAACCAATTGAGCTACGCCCCCGTCTCTGCTTTTAGCGGCCCTTGGCTGGGCCGCTCCTGGTTTTTCCAGGATCTTAGCCACTGCTAGGATAGCCTTGCAACGCTCAAGACTTAATAACATACCACAAAGCTTCTGCCGGGCAAGTGGGCCAAAAATGGCTTGTGACGATTTTTTTCTAAAAAATCGAGGGGGTCCGTTTGGTGGGGTTTTGAGTCCCGCACGGTTCTTGAGCTTTCCACCCGCATGACCGGCCTACGCCACACGGCTGGCTCTACGCATTGCAACCGGCGCAACGCATTTACGCGCAACATGGTGACTCATTCGTTGTAATGCGAGCAGGGCCAGTTGGGATGTTTTGATCGTGCGGATTAAGCCGGGAAAAAAACGTTTTGATTTTTTGACCGAGTGCGAATTGTAACCTATATTCCTCGGTGGCCCGTTATGCGACCCGCTGGATGCACTAATCGCTCTCGGTCCCGCCTTCCTGGCGCGGGTGAATGCCCGCACGACAAAGCTCATGCCCCATGATGGAAAACGAGATGCGAAGAAGGCTTCTATCGATTAGCAGCGTTGTATGTTCTGCAGTACTTTTAACCTCCGTCTGGTGTGGTTCTGCTTCAGGCGAAGACTTCTATCCCCGCTCAACCGGCCTGGGCTCCCAAAGTTTCAGTAGCCAGAGCGCGAACTCCGAGATTTCGATTTCGAAGACCGCGATTCCCGAGCCATCGAGAAACGGTTCGGTTCAGGTTCCGCAAGCGGCCGTTTCGGACAAGCCGGCCTCCGACCGGTTGGCCGAGATCGGCGATTTGCTGCGCGAGGGACGCCGGCTCGAGGTCGAGGATCGCTGGGGCGAGGCGCTTACGCACTATGAAGAAGCAATTCGCATCTTTCCGGACGAAGACAGCTTACGGCGACGGTTCGATTTTTCCCGCATGCATTACGACTTACGGCGTCGCTACAGCGACACGAGTTTTTGCGGAGCGCTTAACCGTTTAGAGTTCGAGCAGGCTCTTGATCTGTATACGCAAGTATTGCTGAAGGTGCAAACGCACTACGTGGAAACGCCGCATTGGAAAGAGTTGGTGGAACGCGGGACCAACAGTTTCGATGTGGCATTGAGCGAGGATTCTTTCATTTCGCGCCACATCCCCCACATCGAGCGGGAAATGATCGACGATTTCCGCCACGAACTGCGGCGCAAGTTGGGGCCGATGGTGATCGGTGATTATGCGGGCGCTCGTGAGGCCGTGGCCGTTGCCGCGGGGATGGCGCACCGCCGCTTGGGTATTCGGCCTACCAGCGTGGTCCTGGAGTATCTTTGCGGCGCCACGAATTCACTCGACGTTTATTCGGCCTATTTGACGCCCGACCAACTGGCCGAGGTGTATTCGCAGATCGAAGGCAACTTTGTGGGCCTGGGTATCGAGTTGCGGATGGACAACAACGAGCTGGTGATCGTGCGTGTGATTTCCGGCAGCCCGGCGCAAAAGGCGGGCATCCGCGACGGTGATCGTATCGTGGCCGTTGACGGTCAACCGGTGGCCGATATGTCGACCGACGAGGCGGCTAACCTTCTGCAAGGCAAAGTCGACACGATCGTGCGTCTGGACCTGGCCGGTCATCAGGGGGCTGTCCGAAGCGTGAGTGTGCGTCGCGAGCGTGTCGAGGTGCCCAGTGTCGACCAGGTGCGAATCGTCGACAGCGAAAAGGGCATCGGTTATTTACGGCTGACCTGTTTCCAGAAAACAACCTGCAAAGATCTCGACGACGCCCTCTGGAAGCTGTACCGGCAGGGCATGCGAGGCGGATTGATTGTCGACTTGCGAGGCAATCCCGGGGGGTTGCTGGTTACATCGGTCGAGGCCGTGGATCGCTTTGTCGAGCGGGGAGTAATTGTTTCCACCCGCGGACGTGACGTACGCGAGGGCTTCACATATTCGGCTCATGTACCGGGCACGTGGCGGGTGCCTTTGGCGGTGATGATCGACAAGGACAGTGCCAGTGCGGCGGAAATTTTCGCCGGCGCCATCCGCGACCATCGGCGCGGCACGATTGTGGGCCATAAAAGCTACGGTAAGGGATCGGTGCAAGGCATCTTCCCACTACAAGGCAGCCAATCAGGGATGCGTCTGACCACAGCCAAATTCTATTCGCCCAACGGTCGCCCCTATTCGTTAGTTGGCGTCAAACCCGACATCCAGGTGCAAACAGTCGCCAAGCCGATAGCCGAGTCGGGCACGGTCGCCACTCAATATGATCCGGTTCTTGCCGCCGCTGTTGATGCCCTCAAAGGCGGATCAAGAAAGTTGGCGGCACAGCGTTAGTCACCGGCTGAGCTACCGTTTCATTTGCCTGACGGCTGAGGCACGACAACATTTGCCCGACGGGCCTGTGGCTAGCGCCATTCCGTAAAGTTGTACAGGCACAACGCAACAAGGGCCGCCCGAATGGGGACAGCCCTTGTGATTTTTTATTTTGTATCGTTGTTACACTTGCCTATGCCGTGGCGGTCGGCGTGGTGTTTTTCACCGCCAGGGCGATGAACAGCATGGCCCAGCCACCGAAGATCAAGTCGATGCCGACCAGCAGGCCGATTACCCAGGCGGCCGTGGCGGGCCAGCCGACCCAGATCATGGCGCCCAGGAGCAGGGCGATGAGGCCGCTGGTCAACATCCATCCCCAGTTGGGCATGGAAGAGCGCATCTGTAAGGACATGATGATCTTGAAGACCCCCTCGACCAGGAAGAAAGCGGCCAGAATCAGAGTCAATGTCAGTTCGCCGGCAATGGGATGCCCCAGCATGAGCACACCGACCACGCCGTAGAGCAAGGCGGCCAGGACGTTCATCAGGCTTCCGCCCCACTGCTTGGCCGAAAATGCGTTGATGGCGTGGATGATTCCGCCGATGATCAGCAACCATCCCACGATGATCTCGATGGTCAGCGTGGCGACGATGGGCAACCAAATCGCGGCGATACCCAGGCCGACCATGCAGACACCCAGAGCGAACAGCCAACCCCAGCTCTTTTGAAATTCTCCAAGGCCATCCAAACCGAGATTGGTTTGCGGGTCCATCGATCCAGTACTCATTTCAGACTCTCCTTTTGCGTAAGTGAAATTAATCTAATTTACGGCACGGTACCTGCCGCCGATTACGAGTGTGCGGTATAGCTTAATTAGATTGTTAGCCCGGCCGCCTGCGGCCGGATGGTTGTGCATAACGGTTTGACACTTCCTGTCCCGTCGCAGGCGACGGGGCTAACAATGCCACGAATTTTCAAAACACATTCTCTAATAAATATAGGTCGACACCGGCGGAAAGAGCGGCCCTTTATCGCACTTTGGAGGGCGATGCAGGGACGGATTATGTCGGGCAGAGCGGTTGGCGCGGAATTAGCGGTGGTATGAGAGGGCAGAGGGGGAATGACGAATGTCGAAATCAGAATGAGGAAGGAATTCAGAATGACCAATGAATAAGGTTCAATGATCAATGTTCAATGCTCAAATCTAAAGTCTGAAAACTGTAGTCTGAGGTCTGGCGTCTGAAATCTTATGTCCTAAGTCTTATGTCTTCCTTTTCACTGCTTCCAAAGTTGACGGCGCAGCGAAGCGGCTTTTAGAATGGAAATGGCGTCTTCGCTCAGCAGGAAGCCTTGCGATTGCAATTTCAGAACCGATTCGGCGACACGCGCCAGGTAGACATCGGCGGTAGGGTAGCGGTGATGGACGGAGGGGCGCGGGTCACCCGACTTGTCGCGGCCGGCGTCGGTGAGTGCGAATGGCAGTTGCATTCCGTGCAGTCCGGCTAGGGCGTCTTCGGCTCCGTGGGCAGCCGCGCGGAGGTTCCAGCCGGCGTGCGTGGCCAGGGGCACTTCAATGTCGGACAGGCGGATGCCGGCGATTTCGTTACCGTCGGCGTCGACGGCCGGAACGAGTGTGTTATATGCCGGACCAACTTTGGGTGGCATGATATCGGCTATACCCTGCGACTCGAAGCGCGGCCCGAAGTCTAGACGCCGCGGCCGGTAATAGCGACTTGGCAACCGCACGCCCGGGATTTTTGGAAATTGTTTCGAAAAAGTTTCCAGGTCGACCAGCGTGCCGTTGGCGATGCGGGGATAACGGCTGGGTGGAGGTTGTTTAACTCCTTGTACCCAGCGGTCCAGGGCCACGAGCATGGCGCGTAGGATGGGCGGTCGATCGTTGAGCGTGTTGCGAGGCTGTTGGCAAATTCCCGTTGTGGGCGGTCCACCGCCAAGGTGTTGCGAACCGGCGATCAGGTAGAGGCGCACGTTGGGTGGCAGTTCCAGATCTTCTTTGCCTTCGACATCTGTATGCAAGAGCGAAGCCCCACGGCTCCAATACTCCGTCGACGACTGTGTGTATATGATCTTGGGAAGATGCCCGGCGGCTTTGGCTCTGGCAAGCGTATCACCGTGGCGGCCGGTGAGCGGATCGGTCTGCGGCGTTGGTGCGAAGGGGAACATGTCGGACCCGCCCAGATTGTTTTGATGTTGCGTGCCGTAAACCGTGGCCATGCCGAAACGATGGTTGAACAGTCCCTTGCCGGCCCCGCCCACGTGTACAAGTGCCCCGTCGAAGACCGCGGCCCGCGATTCGTCGCTATTGAAACCGGCGTGGATGAAATAGTTTATCAACCGCCCGGACTGCGAGATACCGAAGACATAGGCATGTCGGATGCTGTTGCCAAGAGGATTTGTGGGCGTCGCGCGACTTTCATGACCGCCGCGGAAAAACGATACACAGTCGCGCATCGCCGCCAGTCCCAGGCCGCTTACGCGAGGATCACGGGCCGTATAGATCAGGTCGTAGATCCAACCCGGTCGGAAACCGTCTTTGATGTAGAGGTGCGTGGGATCGGGGATGAATCGGTTGTCTTCCCAGCGGCCGAAAGCCCAGCGGTCGCGGGCTATTTCGATGGCGGGTTCGTCGCGATTTGGACGCATCACGAGCGTGGCATGGCAATTATCGAGACTCGCGGCCGGATATGCGGCCGACGTGCCCCAGGGACTCCAGAAGAACGCGCGGCTCTTGACCGGCTCGTCGACACAGATTTCCACGTGGGCCTTGCCTGTAATGGTTTTGCC
>JAFGTN010000894.1 GCA_016934075.1 Pirellulales bacterium | reverse complement strand
TGCCCAGATGGCACTTCCGCATCATCACGCACCCCAGCGAAACCAGCGCCGAAGTCCCGAATCCAAAACGTTCCGCGCCCAGAAGCGCGCCGATAACAACATCCCGCCCGGTTTTGATTTGCCCGTCGACTTGCACCAGGATGCGGTCGCGCAGGCCGTTTAGTACCAGCGTCTGTTGTGTTTCGGCCAGCCCCAGTTCCCAAGGGCTGCCGGCGGATTTGATCGACGACAGGGGGCTGGCTCCGGTTCCGCCGTCGTGGCCGCTAATCAGCACCTCGTCGGCATTACCCTTTGCCACGCCCGCCGCAATCGTACCCACGCCCACTTCCGAGACCAGTTTCACTGAAACCTTGGCTTTAGGATTGACCGCTTTGAGATCGTAAATCAATTGAGCCAGATCTTCGATGGAATAGATATCGTGATGCGGCGGGGGTGAGATCAAGGAAACACCCGGAGTCGCGTGTCGCAGCCGCGCTATTTCGTCGGTCACTTTATGGCCGGGCAACTGGCCGCCCTCTCCCGGCTTGGCGCCTTGCGCCATCTTGATCTGAATGATTTTCGCTCGCGAAAGATACTCTGTGGTAACTCCAAAACGCCCGCTGGCCACCTGTTTGATGCCGGCCGCCGCCGAATCGCCGTTATCCATCGGTTCGTATCGCGAGGGATCTTCGCCGCCCTCGCCCGTATTGGACATACTCCCAAGGCGGTTCATGGCGATGGCCATCGTCTCGTGAGCTTCCTTGCTGATCGAACCGTGCGACATGGCACCAGTGTAAAATCGCTTCACTATTTCCGCGACGGGCGTAACTTGATCCAAGGGCACGGGATTGCCGGGCACGAATTCGAACAGCCCACGCAACGTGGAAAGATCGTGCGTTTGATCGTTTACGGCTTTGGCATACTCGTCAAACGCCTTCCGGTCATTGTTGATAACCGCGTGCTGCAGACGTGTAATCGTCTGCGGATTCCACATATGTTTTTCGCCGTCCGTGCGGAATGTGAATTCACCCTCGAAATCAAGGTCGAGCGAACCTGGGTTGCGCGACGCATAGGCCTTGCGGTGCCTGTCCAGAACCTCTCGGGCAATCACTTCCAGATCGGCGCCACCGATCTTGGAGGATGTGCCCGTGAAATATTTGTCCACTACATCTCGATCCAAACCGATGGCCTCGAACTGCTGGGCCGCATGATAGCTCCTCAACGTGGAGATACCCATCTTCGACATCGTCTTCAATATGCCCTTCTTTACGGCCGTAATATACTGGTCGCAAAGTTGCGCCGGTTCCACATCGCTCGACAGCCAACCATCCTCGCCCAGTCGATGGATGGCCTCAAAAGCCAGATAAGGATTCACCGCATTGGCCCCATAACCGCAAAGAAGACAGAAATGCATCACCTCGCGGGGTTCGCCGCTTTCCACGACAATGCCTGCCTCGCTGCGCAAGCGGAGGTTCAAAAGCCCATGGTGCAGTGCCGATGTGGCCAGTAGACTGGGTATTGCCATGCGCGTGTCCGAAACTCCACGGTCGCTGACAATCAAAAGTGACGCACCTTGCTCGATCGCCGCTTGTGCATCGGCCAGCAGTTTTTCCACTCCTCGCCGTAGCGAACCGCCCGGATCCTCTTCATCCAGATCGAAAAGCGACTCGATAGTAACCACCCCGAAATCCTTGCGCTTCACGCTCTGCAATCGTTCTATGTCTTCGTTTGTGAGCACCGGGTGCGACAACTTGAACTGGCGGCAATGTTCCGGCGTCTCCTCGAGCATGTTCCGCTGCTTGCCCGTAAACGTCATCAACGACATTACAAGCCCTTCTCGCAAGGGGTCGATCGGCGGATTTGTAACTTGGGCGAAAAGTTGTTTAAAATACCCGAACAAAAGCTTCGAGCGGCCGGAAAGCACGGCTAGCGGCGTGTCGGTCCCCATCGAACCCAACGGTTCTTGACCGTTATTCGCCATCGGCGCAATCACCGATTGTAACTCGTCACGGCTATATCCAAACGCCCGCAAACGCTGCGTCAGCGTTCCCGGATCGGAAGGCAGCGAGCCGGCCGGTTGAAACAAACCTCGCAACTCGATACGGTTTTCCTCCAGCCAGCGGCGATATGGTTTCTGCCGGGCAATCTTGCCTTTGATTTCGTTGTCAACGAGTATGCGACCTTCGCTGGTATCGACCAGGAACATCCTCCCCGGCTGCAGGCGACCTTTGTGTCGAATATTCTCCGGCGGAAACTCGATTACGCCGGCTTCCGAAGCCATCACCACCATGTCGTCCGTTGTAACAAGGTAACGGCATGGCCGTAAGCCGTTGCGGTCCAGTGTGCCGCCCACCAGACGCCCGTCGGTGAAAACCATGGCCGCCGGCCCGTCCCAGGGCTCCATGATGGCGGCGTGATATTCGTAGAAAGCGCGCTTGTCGGTACTGATGTGATACTGTGAACCAAAGGCCTCCGGAATCATCATCATCAACGCGTGCGGAGCCGAACGCCCTGCCCGCACCAATAGTTCCATGGCGTTATCGAAACTGGCCGAATCGCTCGCGCCCGGTTCCAATATCGGATACAAATCCGATAGATCCTCGGCCAGGGCCTCGCACTTCATGGTGTTTTCGTGCGACTTCAGACGGTTGGCGTTGCCGCGCAGAGTGTTAATTTCGCCGTTATGCGCAATCATGCGGAACGGCTGGGCAAGTTTCCAACTGGGAAAAGTGTTTGTACTGTAACGTTGATGCACAATCGTCAGGGCCGTCACCACCCGCTCGTCCGAAAGGTCGTTGTAATAATCCATCAACTGCGGTGCCAGAAACATGCCCTTGTAACAAATAGTGCGGCAAGACATCGAACAGATATAGAAATCCTCGGCCGCCTCGCCTAATTCTTTCCGCACACGGTTTTCGATTCGTTTGCGGATGACGTACAACCGTCGTTCCAGATCCTCGTCGCACATGCCGCAACCGTCGATAAACAACTGTCCCACGTTCGGTTCGGCATCGCGGGCAATATCGCCAAGACAATCAGAGTTATGCGGTACTTCGCGCCAACCGATGGATTTCAAACCGCCGGCCGTTATGCCCTCGCGCAGGATTTCCAGGCAACACTGGCCCAGCTTTTCCTGCTTGGGCAGAAAAACCATGGCCACACCGTAACATTCGGGCGTAAGTCCTGAAGTTGAAAAGCCCAGACGATCGACTTCATCGGCAAAAAATTCATGTGGGATTTGCAGCAGCATGCCCGCCCCGTCACCGGTCGATTCGTCGGCCCCGGCGGCTCCGCGGTGCATCAAGTTCATTAGTACCTGGTTGCCGTATTCGACAATCCCATGCTCGCGACGACCCGAAATATTGACAATCGCGCCAACGCCACAGGCGTCGTGTTCGTTTGCTGGATCGTAAAGGCCTTGCGTTCCGGGTGGCCGATGATTCATGATTCTTGTTCCAGAATGAATGAAGCAGTGCAAAAAAACAAGTGTGAAACGCTAGCGAGAGAAGACCGCCTGGCGGCAAACAACACAGGATATCCATATTATCATCATTAGAACTACTAATGTCAACTGGTGATAGTATTACCAAATAGATAACAGCCTAATGATGACTGAATCAGTGTAAATACATAGTAGGTTTTTTTATATCCAACGGCATCTTCACTATTGCACATGCTGAGCAGGTCGATATAATCTGCAATAGTATTACGACTTTACAATACGTAACACCCATATCCTGATAGGGTACTTTTTCCGCGCCACCGAAAACATCTACCAGAATTTTTACGTCATTTTAGCTGGAAGAGAAAGGTCGACCATGAAAAATAGTGTAATGATAGGTTTTTGCAGATTTGGAGTTAGAATGTGCTGCGGCACAATTGCCATTGTTGTGCTTGTGTCGGGCATTCACGCCCGTGCCACGG
>JAFGTN010000893.1 GCA_016934075.1 Pirellulales bacterium | reverse complement strand
GGCACATGTAAAAGAAAGCTTTGCGAAGCGAAGGTTTCTTTTACATTGTCTTGACTGACATTAATTCATTGACAGATAACAAGTTAACCTCTCTGCAGTGTTTAGATATAAATCGCCGGCTGCGCCGCCAATTTATATCTAAGTGCCCTTGACTCGCAATTTTGCAAAAGTCCAGTAAGTAGTAACCTGAATGCTCCCGAGAATAAAACTCCTGAAATTGGCAAACTGAGACGTTGAAATATCAATAAAGCACCCCTTTCCCTAATTGACTAGTGATAACTCATCATTAATACTAAGTTCTCGACCTTTACGTGCTGGTCTTCCTCACATAAATTCCAACTTCACTTGAGGTATTCCAATGCAACTCTCAAATCACCGAATGAAGCACTTCCATCCACGTATGCTCCTTCATCTCTCCCACAAGGGAGCCGCATTCATCCTTGTCGCCATCTTGCTATGTATGTCGATAAGTAGCGCTACTTGCAACGACAAGACTAAGAATGACGGTCCCGTGAATGTCGTATTGATATTCGCCGATGACCTGGGGTACGGCGACCTGGGCTGTTACGGTAACGAGAAGTTCAAAACTCCGGCATTGGATCAAATGGCCAAGGAGGGGATACGGTTGACGGATTTCTATGTGCCGGTTCCGTATTGTGCGCCTTCGCGGGGAACGATCCTTACGGGGAGATATCCCTTTCGGCATGGAGTCGTTCGCAATCCGTGCCCCGACGCGGGAATCAATGATGTTGGCCTGCCCGACACGGAAATCACGTTGGCCGAAGCGCTCAAATCGGCCGGGTATGCCACGTCATGTATCGGCAAGTGGCACCTTGGCCACAAACCGCAATTCAACCCGCTCCGGCACGGCTTCGACGAATACCTGGGCATACTCTATTCAAATGACATGCGGCCCGTCGAACTCATCGACGGCGACAAGGTGGTCGAGTACCCGGTCGTCCAGGCAACTTTGACGAAGCGCTACACCCAACGGACATTGGATTTCATCGAGCGGAATCGCCGGCAGCCGTTCTTCCTATACCTGGCCCACGCCATGCCCCACAAACCCTTGGCCGCGTCGGAGGAATTCTACAAAAAGAGCGGGGCCGGTCTGTACGCCGACGTGATGGCTGAGCTCGATTGGTCGGTAGAACGGATCCTCGAAAAGATTAAAGAACTGGACCTCGATCGGCGGACGCTGGTGATCTTCACCTCGGACAACGGACCTTGGTTCGGCGGCAGCACGAGCGGATTGCGGGGCATGAAGGGACGAACCTGGGAGGGCGGGCTGCGCGTGCCCATGATCGCCCGCTGGCCCGGTCGCATTCCGGCGGGCAAAGTCTGCCAAGGCCCCGCAGGCACCATCGATGTATTTCCCACCATATTGCGGCTCGCCGGAGTCGAAATTCCCACCGACCGCGTCATCGACGGTAAGGACATCATGCCCATGCTGGCGTCAGGAGCGCCCAGCCCGCACGAAGCGATCGTGTCCATGCGCGGACCGCGTCTTGCAACCGTGCGCCGCGGAAAATGGAAACTGCATGTCATCACGCCAGGTAACCCCATGCTGCAAAACCACCTCGACGACTGGATCGATCCCCGCGGCCCCGACGGCGTGACGATCCTCGCTCCCTATGAGCAATACCAGCCACGGGCATACCCCGGCTTGTTGACCGGCGACACGCCGAAAGAAATGATGCTCTTCGACCTCGAATCCGACCCGGCCGAACAACACGATATCGCCAAAGATCATCCGGCGGAAATTACCCGGCTCAAGGCCATTTATGACCGCTACGCCGCCCAGTCTCCGACAATGCTTCAGCCAAAAAAGGCGAAGAAGTAGTCGAGGAAAAATATTTGCGTAATGAAACAATATTGTATCTTCCATGTCCTTCATGGAACGGGCCAATCGATTAAGGCGGTCATGTACCCATCTCGCCTTCCGCGATGACTGCGTCATCTACGGTCTTGGCAATACGAATAGCGTCTCGAATCGACTTCTCCATGCATGCCGCTTCCCGGTCCTCATCCACCCGGCCCGCTGCCAGATGCGCGGCATAGATCTGTGCCGCCGCTAGAACGATGTATCCTTCGCTTTGCTGTAGTTTCAGATGCACTTTGGCCATGAGAACCTCCCAAAATAACGGTAATCGACATATAAATCAGGCTTGAGTCTGGCCTAACCGGCCAAGATTGTCAATCATCCTTCACAAATGCAGACGGAATGTACCGAGCACGCGTCATGCAATTTGGTCGTTTGGAAGGCTTGCGGGCTAAATGTTGTTAGTGTATCATAGCATCTTAAGTTATCATCGCATTCTGTTCGAAATTGTGAGCACGATTCATGGGCAACTACCAACCGACCTCGCGACGACCGATAGCCGATATATTCCGCCGGACGGCTGACGGCACGGTCCGATTATGTGTGCGGTGGGGGATTCATCCAGACACGGTTTCCTATGGTTCAGTGGTGGCATCGACCCTTGCGGCGGTTTGTTTCTGGTGGTCCGGAGAAGTGCCGTTGCTGCTCATTCCCGCCGTGTTGTTGTGTTACGTGCGGCTCTGGTTGAACATGCTCGACGGTATGGTGGCCCTGGCTTCCGACAAGGCCAGCCTGCGGGGAGAATTGCTCAACGATCTGCCCGATCGCGTGTCCGACGCAATAATCTTTGCCGGAGTGGCCCATAGCGGACTTTGCCACATGGCAAGCGGCTATTGGGCGGCAATCTTCGCGTTGCTGACCGCATACGTGGGAACCTTTGGTCAAGCATTAGGCGTGGGCAGACAGTTCGGCGGCATTATGGCAAAACCCTGGCGGATGGTCGTATTGAATATTGGAGCCTGGATCACCCTTGGGCTTTTATACAGCGATATTTCGATTCAACTCGGACCATTGACCGTGCTTGATTGCAGTAACCTGATAGTCGTTGCCGGATGCGTGCAAACCATGGGGGTGCGGCTTGCCCGCATTATGCAAGGTCTGGCAGCCAAACAAGAATAAGGGCTTGCCGTGTCCCGCGACAAGATCGACCATGTCGGAAAGATGTAGCATTTTCAGCAACCGGTCGCGGGCGACCGGGCTAACTTGACCGATAATCATGTAGCATCATAAGAAACTATTTATGAATCCCAGCGCGGCATTATCCAGCGAGATCTTCCGCATCTATATCGGTATCTTGCTAACGCTCTTAGTGGTGGGCGGCGGTCTCATCGCGGTTCTTCGCTGGGGTTTGAAACGCGATGTCGGTCACGCCTGGCAGTCGTACTCTTCCTGGCTGAAGATGGTCCCGCTGGTGGTTCTGGGAATTTTCGCGGGACGTGTACCCTTGATCGTGTTGCTTACGATCCTGGCCATTTTTGCATTCAAGGAATATGCCCGGGCGACGGGCTTGTATCGCGATTGGCTGATGACAGGAACGGTTTACCTGGGCATTATCTCCGTCGGGGTGGTTTCGGCGATTTACGATCCCAGGTTGCATACGCCGGGATGGTACGGCCTGTTTTCGATTCTTCCGGCCTATGTGATTGCTGCCATCTTTTTAATACCGATTCTACGCAACCGGTGTGAAGGCCAGCTACAGGCAATCGCTTTGTCAATCGTCGGGTTTCTTTACATCGGCTGGATGTTCGGACATTTGGTATTCCTGTCGAATGCCAATAATGCTTACGGCTATCTGCTCTACTTGATTTTTGCCGTGGAAGTCAACGACATCGCCGCCTATACGTTCGGCAAACTCTTTGGCCGTCATGCTTTGCGGAGCAACATCAGTCCCAAGAAAACCTGGGAAGGATCTCTGGGGGCACTGTGCGTGTCAATGGTCCTGCCCTGGCTGTTGCGATTCTCATTCCCCCAGTTCAATGCACTGGAACTGATACTCACAGGCTTGATTGTGGGTATTACCGGACAGTTGGGCGATCTGTCGATGAGCGTCATCAAGCGGGACTTGGGCGTTAAGGATATGGGCGCGTTGATTCGTGGTCACGGCGGGATTCTCGACCGCATCGACAGCCTCATATATGTAACCCCACTCTTCTTCCATATGGTGAGATGGTTTCATGATTTTTGTAACAGTTTAGTCCTATGCAGTTGATCTTGCAATAAATTGGCAATTTTCGTATGACAATGGTCCCTTGAGACAAGCCAG
>JAFGTN010000892.1 GCA_016934075.1 Pirellulales bacterium | reverse complement strand
CTGGCTTGTCTCAAGGGACCATTGTCATACGAAAATTGCCAATTTATTGCAAGATCAACTGCATAGGACTAAACTGTTACAAAAATCGGAATAGAACCGAAACGATTGTGAACACACTTGTAACCGGCGGCGGGGGATTCTTGGGCCAGTATGTTGTCGAACAACTATTGGCCCGCGGCGATTTTGTCCGTGTGTTGTGCCGAGGCAGCTATCCTGTCTTGGATGCATTGGGGGTAGAGACGGTTCGAGCCGACCTGGCCGACCGCGATGCCGTAAACGAGTCCTGCCGCGGTATCGATGTAGTTTACCACGTTGCTTCGGTGGCCGGTATCTGGGGACCTTGGCAACATTTTCACACCGTAAATGTTCTGGGCACGGAACATATCGTCGAAGGATGCCGCCGTCATGGTGTCGGTAAACTGGTCTATACCAGCAGTCCCAGCGTAACTTTCGAAGGCGGCGATCAAAATGGAGTGGACGAATCGGCTCCTTATCCCAATCATTGGCTTTGTCACTATCCGCATACCAAGGCTATTGCGGAACAGCATGTGTTAGCCGCCAACGGAAGCGACGGGCTCTTGACCTGTTCGCTACGCCCGCACTTGATTTGGGGTCCGCGCGACCGGCACTTGATACCGCGGCTGCTTGCCCGCGCTCGTTCCGGCCGTCTGCGCCGCGTTGGTGACGGCACGAACCTTATCGACATGATCTACGTCGAAAACGCCGCCGCGGCACACCTGCGAGCCGCCGATGCACTGACACACGATTCCCCGGTTTCCGGCCGGGCGTATTTCATCAGCCAAGGAGAGCCGGTTAATTGTTGGCACTGGATCGACGAAATCCTGGCCCTTGCCGATCTGCCGCCCGTGCAAAAATCCATTTCATGCTCGGCGGCCTGGAAAGTGGGCGCTGTGATGGAGTCGATTTGGCGAATCTTGCGTCTTCAGAGCGAACCACCCATGACACGCTTCCTGGCCGCGCAGTTGGGAACCTCGCATTATTTCGATATCTCTCGCGCGCAGCGAGATTTCGGCTATAAAGCCACCGTTTCCACGGAGGAGGGCATGCGCCGGCTGGGGCAAGAATTGCGGGGAAGTGAATGATTTTCAAGCGAACGGATTGAATCAACTGGAAGGAAACGGATGCTCGTTAATCATGCGACCGAAGCACTAGTGCTATGCCACAGCTTTATTGATGGCATTTTCTGATTGAGCGGTAATAAAGTTACGGACAGCGTCGGCCTGGGCGCGGTGGCCGTCGATCAGCACGGCACCCAAAATCGAGTATCCGGACAGTTTGCCCTTGTCAATCAAGGCGGCGATGCCTTCCATCTGGGATAAAACAAGGTTAACGGGTACCGGCGCCACCTTCGAGTAGTCGCGGAGGTACACACCCATCACGATCGGCTTGTCGGGAAAGAGCTTGCGGCACTGATCCACGTATTCGAGCATATGGATGATGTCTTTCGAATGCCAGATCCATAGCGTTACGATATCGATATGTGGACGCATTTTGTTCCAGAAATCAGCTTGTTTGAATTCGTGAGTGTAGACCACGGTCCAGAGCTTAAGTTCGGGATTGAGGTTACGTATGGCGGCGCGAATTTCTCCGAATTCCTTGGGGCCATACTTGTATCGTTTCATCAGCCCAAGCAGATCGTCACAAAAAACGCCGGTGATGTTAGAGAACTGCTTGGCTAGTCTGGCAACCTTTTCGCCTTCGGAGCGGACCGTGGAGGGATCGCTCTTGGGGACGGCCTTGGGGAGTCCATCGTGCCATTCCCACCCCCACTTGCTGATGTCGCAGGTAACTTCGTCATAACCCTCGAGCAATCGAAGGGCATGCATGTCGTTGGGGTGAAACAGATAGTTGACCCGGGAAAGGCCAAAGTAGCGGGCACCCTGGCCGAGACCGTAGATGGAAGGCGGCACTTGAGGATCGATTCCCTGACCCTCCCAAACCCAGCCCAGGTCGCGAAATGTGGATTTACCGGAGGATTTCGAGGAGGTAGAGTTTTGCTGATTCTCGGCGGCCCGGGCTAAACCGGCCATCCCAAGGGTGACGCTCGCTTGCGTGGCAACATGCATGAATTTGCGACGATCCATGATAATTATCCTTCAAATATCATTACAGTCTATTTCAGGATCCAGCATTAGATGCCTTTCACCGGCTTGCCGGGGTTGGGCATTTTGATTGAGTTTCCACCCGTAACCTTGCTATCAACCGGGAGTAACTCTATGCCCGAATGGTCGTCTCGAACACGTAGCCGAATCGACCAGATCATATTGTTTTCGGCCTGTTTGGTGCGGTGGCCTCCGGTTCCGATATAGGCCAGGTAGGCCGATCCATCGGGCATCAGGCAACTCCGCGAATAGCCGTACGTCTGATCGATCAGAAATCCTTGGTTTTTGCTGGCCGCCACCCAGGTGTGACCGCCGTCGGTGCTGAAGATGGCTCGCAGTCCGCCATGGTTATACGATCCATAGTGACACAACAGCGTTCCGTCCGCCATGACCAGCAAGGTGGGAGCAAACATGCGAAATCCGAACGTTACCGGTTCGGTCCACGTCTTGCCGTCGTCGCTCGACCAGACGATTGTACCTTCGGGCCGGCTGATCATTACCAGTTTCCCATCCTTAAGCCGCACCAGGCTAGGCTCATGCTGTTTGTAGTCCGTGGTCACTTTTGAAAGATATCTCCAACTCGCTCCCCGATCCGTCGAACGGAAAACGGCTATAATCATCTGCCCCGACTTTTCCTGGGCTTCACCCGCCAGAAGAATCGAGCCGTCCGGCATTTCCAACGGCGGCCCGTCCGTGGCGCTCATCGTAAAGCCCAACGGCATGCGCCGGATATCTTTTTCCCACGTCTTGCCGCCGTCGAGCGAACGTACGATGCCCATCAAGGGCGTTTTCGCCGGATCGTTCTCGACGCTTGGCTCATTGCCGCTGGGATATGTGAAGAGGCTGCAGAGAAGCGTTCCGTCGGACAGTTCGGTAATAGCCGGATGACGGTCGTCGAAAGGCGAATCCAAAAGCGTAACCGGCTTGCTCCAAGTTACGCCGTTGTCGGTCGATTTCGCGATCATGGCCCGGCCGCCCCGGGGTGCATCAACGTCGGGCATGCCGATGCCATGCCACGTGTCAAGAGTATTTTTG
>JAFGTN010000891.1 GCA_016934075.1 Pirellulales bacterium | reverse complement strand
GGCCCCTCCGGACCAGTCCGTCTGGCACAATTCCGACGACGATGGCGGCGCGGCATCGAATCGAACGACTCCCGGTACAGCTTAGCGAAAACAGGAGTCGTGGTTCGATGTGCAATCACATTGCACAAGTCGCCGGCCTTTGCTCGATTAGCTCAAACATTGGAAATGAAGTATTATGAAACAAAGGAAAGGCGTTATCGTGAGGAAATGATCTCTTCCCGCCGTTGCAAAACCCCCTTCCGATGTATATACTGGCCCAGATGGAAATCGCCAACAATCCACTACTGTCTTCATCGACGCATCCTTCTGTATTCGTTGCCCACGGCAGCGGGCCTTACGACAACACTCGCCGGGTCTTGGAGTCTGTCGAGCTGTCGCCGGTCCGGGGAAAACGTGTGTTGCTAAAACCCAACGTGGGCCGCGTGGCGTCGCCCGGATCTGGGATCGTCACGCATCCGGAAGTGGTTGCGGCCGCAATCGACGTCTTCCGGGAAGCCGGGGCCGAGGTGGCCGTGGGGGAAAGCCCCATCGTGGGCGTCGACGTGCAGGAGGCCTTTGAGGCCGCGGGCATGAAGGCCGTCGCCGACAAGCGCGATTGTCCGCTGATCGACATGGACCGCCGTCCTTGCGTTAAGGTGTCCGTGCCCGAGGGGAAGGTGATCCACTCTCTAAAAGTCTGCCCGGAAGTGATGGAGTTCGACTTCGTGGTGTCCATTCCCGTGATGAAAAGGCACATGCACACGGGGGCCACGCTGGCGGTAAAGAACATGAAGGGCTGCCTCTGGCGGCGGAGCAAGGTGGAACTGCACATGCTGCCGGCGCTGGCCGGAAGTACGGACAAGCCGCTGAACATAGCCATCGCCGACATGTCGTCCGTTCTGCGTCCCGACCTGGCTATCATCGACGGCACTGTTGGCATGGAAGGTCTCGGGCCCAGCGCCGGCCGGCCCAAATCGCTGGATGCCGTGGTGGTCGGCGCCGACGCCTTTGCCGCCGACGCCGTGGCCTGCCAACTGATGGGCACCGCGGCGGAGCAAATCCCCCATCTGAGATTGGGCGCCGAGCGAGGCTACGGTGTGATCGACCTTGACCGGCTGGACGTTACACCGAATGATTGGCGCGATGCGGCTTCACCATTCGCCGCGCCGCCGGAGAACCTGACGATCGAGTTTCCCAACATCACCGTCACCGACCAAAACTCTTGCAGCGCGTGCCAGTCCACACTGATTCTGTTCCTGTCCCGATATAAGGATCGCATCTTCGATTACTTCCCATCCCAGGGCAAAATCCATATCGCCATCGGTAAAAATGAAACGGAACTGCCCGAGGGAACACTGCTGGTGGGCAATTGCACCGCGAACCACCGCGACAAGGGGATCTTCGTGCCGGGCTGTCCTCCGGTAGGCAGTCAGATTCTTGCAGCCCTCACCGACCACAAACACGACCAAAACGAGGAGAAGTGAGCCCGCCGCCGAATGTGATTCCGTGATATCGATCAAATGCCCTACACAACGTGTCCTGTCAGTCGTTAAGCGCAAATCCACCTCAAAGCAATAACCTTGAAGGAGAGGTTCTTCAACAATGAAACATTGGCAAACTGTGATGGGTCTCTTTGTTGCGTTTTTCACGATAACGGCACCTGTGGTAATGGCGGCCTCGCCCACGACCGTGCCGCGATCCGACGGTTGTGTCTTCAATATCGATTTCGATGGATTTTGGGACGGAGGAGCCGGATTCCTTAACGCGGGCGTGCGCAAACTGGGCGACGGAGCCCCCGATGTTCGACAAACCGAAGCCTTCATCATCAATTCCTCCGAGCAGGCATTCAACGGCAACAAGTGCGCACACATTGTAACCAAAAAACCCGGTCCCGGAGCTCAAATTGATTTACAGCGACGTTTCGATGTGCCCGATGTCGCCGACGAGGTGATCGAACTGGTTTATCGTCCCACGGCCGACAAGCCCGTCGATCTGAACGACTTCGTCCTGTGGAGAGCTGTCGGCTATCGCGGGGGCATGGCGGGAATCGCACTTATAGCTAACGGAACCGCATCGGATGGAACTTACAACCTTAGCGTGCAGACCGCCAGCAAAACCGCGTCGCGGATCAAGGATGTTGTCGCCGGCTTAAAGCAAACCGAATGGATTCGGGTAATCATGGCTCGCAGTCGGGCCGACAAGAACGTGTCACTCTGGGTGGGACCGCCGAACAAGGAAAGGTTTGTCGGAGAGTACACCGACGCTGATCCCAATAGTCGTGTAGGCCGCGCCTCGTTTGGAAACGTCACTGCGGGCGCAGCTCGAGGCGCCGGCTTTTGGGATGACATCCGTGTCGGCAAGGCACTAGGGCCCAACGACAAGGTCGCACCGGGCGAGGTTCTTCGACATGTCGGCCGCGAGTTGCCGGTCATAGACTATCCGATCGCAGTAGACCGCCAAAAGCAGCTTTTTGTCGACGACGCAATTATCGAATCGACAACCGGATTGAAACGCACCTTGCACTCGCTCGAGAAGCATTCCCACAATCCGGTCTTGGAACCGACGACGCCGTGGGAGATGCCCTGTCGGGTCTTTTTGCCCTACGAGGTCATTCGCGAGACGCCCGGCGCGAAGTTTCGTGTCTGGTATGGGTGCTACATCCGTGAAAAAGAGGGCCAACCGAAGAGGAAACTTACCTACGTATGTCTGGCCGAGTCGGCCGACGGTCTGCAATGGACGCGTCCGGACGTGAATCGTTACACGGTCAACGGCGTAAAGCAAAACAGCGCGGTATGGGAAGGGCGGGCCTTCAAGACGATTTTTGATCCTCGCGATCCCGATCCCAAGCGGCGCTACAAGGGCATGACGCGCGTGAACGGCTTCACGCCGGTATTCTCGCCGGATGGAATTCGATGGACCATGTTCTCGGACAGCGCCACCAATCAGGCCTATGACGCAACGAGTTTCCATTGGGATCCCATTGACGAGAAATGGATCGCTTCGGTCAAGATCTTTCATAACACGAAGCGTATTCGTGGATACGCTGAAAGCAGCGATTTTGTCCACTGGAGCGATACGTATCCGATGCTCGAAGCCGATAATAAGGATGGCCCCAGGGACCAGACTTACAGCATGAGAATCTTCCGATACGAAACGGTATTTGTGGGCTTGTTGAAAATCTATCACCTCGACACCGACCGGTGCGACGTGCAACTGGCCTTCAGCCGGAATGCGAAACACTGGGAGCGGCCCGATCGCTCGATCTTCTTGGCCAATGCTAAGCAGCCGGGCGGCTACGATTATGGCAACATCGACGAGGCGGGCGCTCCGATCCGCATGAACGACCAACTTTGGTTCTACTATTCTGGGCGGAGCACACTTCACAATGAGAAGTCGGACAAGCCCGACGGCTCGCTCTGCCTGGGCACGTTGCGGTTGGACGGATTCATGTCGATGGATGCCGGCAACGAGGAAGGCACTCTGCTGACCAAACCGGTCAAATTGTCTGGTAGCTCACTCTTAATGAATGCCGATGCGGGGGGCGGGGAGATTCGCGTGGAAATCGTTAAGGCCGATTCGAAGGAACCGATCGTGTCTTTCTCCAAGGAGAACTGCGTGCCGCTAACCGAAGACAATGTACGGCAGAAGGTAACCTGGCGGGGCAATTCCTCCTCGGATCTGCCGAAAGACAAAACCGTGCGGTTGAAATTCCATCTCCGCAACGCGAAACTGTATTCCTTCTGGACGGAAGGAAGTTGACGGTTGAATTGGTATGATCGAGCGCCTCATTGATGGAATTGCACGACCGGCGATTGGTTCACCTGGTAAACTACCGGTCGGCCGGCTAGGTACAAGTGTCGGTACATCTTCCAGCCAAACGCCGCGTCAAACGCGTTTCGCTTGCAAGTCCGGACCACGACGATATCTCGTTAACGGCCGGCCAGGAAGGCAATGTGGTGCGATTCACCTTGCCGGAGGTAAAGGTCTATGAGATAGCAGTAATCGAATATTAGTAATGTCAGATAACGGTCCAAAAAGGCTCTAATCTTCAACACAGGAGTACAGTAATGGCTAGTACACGCAGGGAATTCATTAAAGCTTCAGGAATATTGGGTTTAGGTACTTTGGCCGGG
>JAFGTN010000087.1 GCA_016934075.1 Pirellulales bacterium | reverse complement strand
CGCGCACGATCAACCAGCAGCCGGGTGGTTCGGGACGAATTTCGGCAATAGTGCCAAGCGCTTCAACAATTCCGGAAAACATTTTTATGGCCTCATCAGTTATTGCATTGATTTATCATACTAACCCGAAGCGCAAGCGAAGGGAGTGGCAGGGTGAAGGTCACTTCTCCCTTCGCTTGCCCTTCGCGCTTAGTGTTTTAAGTTTGTCTTAGTGTGGGAATCCAGTTATCAAGCATGTGACTTGCACTATAATTCCAGCTTCTCTGCCACACCTCACACCTCACACCTCTTAAAAAAGCGACTCTTCCCGTTGGCGGTGGTGCATTATCTTGGCCCAGACAAAACGCACCGGGCCGTAGAAGACGAACGAACAGCATATGATCGGTACGGCGTAACCTTTGATGACCATTATAGCCACCAGTGAGAAGAGCACACCCACCACGTGCCCGAAACTCCGCTGGCCGTTGAGGACCTGGTTGACAACGTGGGGGTAGGGCACGCGAGTAACCATGGCGATGGCCACGAAGGCGGCAAAAAATGGCAGAATCGTCTGCAAGGCCGTATCGATAGTCGTAGCGTAGGGCAGGGCGTTGTCGGGTTTGCGGAGCGTGTAAAACATGATGGCGAAACCGGCAATGGAAGCGGCCGCGGCCGGCGAGGGCAAACCGCTGAAATACATATGATCTTCGGTGTCGTCGCTGGTCTCGACGTTGAATCTCGCCAGTCGCATGGCGGCGCAGGCCACGAAGGTCGCCGCGATGATCCAAACACGACGGCTGTGGTCCACCTCGGCCAAGGGACACATTTTCACAAACAAAAACGCCGGAGCCACACCGAAGGTTACCAGGTCGCAAAGACTGTCGAGTTGCGCGCCGAAATCGCTGGTCGTATTGGACAGTCGGGCAACCTGGCCGTCCAGCGCGTCGAATATCATGGCCAGAAAAATCAACCAGCCGCTGATCACCAGGTGCGTGGTTTCGGCCGAACTCAAAATCGCATCTTCCGGCCGGCCAAGGTTGGCCGCCACCACGATCGAAAAAAATCCGCAAACCAGGTTGCCCAACGTGAACATCGTCGGCAGCACGGGAATCGTTCTAAGTGGTCTCATCTTGCACCTCTTGCTTTCCGTATCGCGCGAAGACCGTTGTACCGGCTCTGACTTTTTGACCGACCTCAACACAAATCCGCAAATCGTCGCTCTCGGGCAAAATCAATTCCGTTCGCGAACCCAACTTGATCATGCCGAATTTTTCGCCACGCTCTATGACATCTCCCGTTCGCAAAACCGATACTATCCGCCGCGCGATTGCACCGGCGATCGGCCTTACCACCGAGCGCCGGTACGGTGGGCCGGTTTCCTGCAGGCCCACCCAAATGTTCTCGTTTCGCAAAGCGCTTTCGGGATTCAATGCGTTGAGGAACTCGCCGCGCGAATACTTGATGGAGATCACCCGCGTGGCGGCGGGCGCGCGATTCAAATGCACGTTGAAAATCGAAAGGAAAATTCCGATCCGCACGGCCGGGCCACCGATATAGTCGTCGTGTTCCAATCGTGTTATCTCGGCGATCTTGCCGTCGGCCGGTGAAACATATATCCCTTCGCCCTCGGGCACGTGACGCGGCGGATCGCGAAAAAACCACACAATCAGACACAAAGGGATGGCGGGAATCCAAGCCAGATACCAAAAAAAGTAACCTGTCAAAATTGTCAGTGCCAAAAGCGGCCAGCCCATCAGTTGCAATTCGGCCAGCCCCCAACGTGCAAACGGCAATCGCTCTCGCCAGGCGAACGGATCGTCTTGTTCCCGCCAATGGCACGTACACTGATTGCAACAATATTTCAAATCCCGTGGATCGAGGATCTCGTGCGGCGCTCCATCCGTCGAACCGCGTCGGGTTCTAGCCATCCGCTCGACGTAACCAGGTCGGAAACGCTTGAGATACCAGCGCCGACAACGACCCCAAGCCAGTTCGATGCGATAGCAAACCCCGCTGCCGGGTTGCACACTATCGAGATCGGCTGGCATGGGCTCCGGCGCGATTTCGGTTTGGATTGTTTCCGTAAAGCTCATATTGTGCTTTTCGTAGAAGTGAAAATTGCAACTCCTTATTCTACCAAGCTTAGGAATTGTGAAAAGCTTACAACACATTGGGGGGTACGTTTACACCATAACTGCAATTCAATCGACTCACACTAACCCGAAGCGCAAGCGAAGGAATGTATTACCCTGCCTACACGCCACGGCCCTTTACTTGCGATTCGGGTTGGTATTCACTGGCCTCACAAATAATCCAGGCGAAATTAAACTGGTGGTATAACACTGACAACGCCCCATCAGACATACACAGACCTGCAATATCCCCCTGTTTGACATATTTACTGCATTTACATACCTACTCCGCTTTCCACCGGCACCCTCCCACTATTCAAGTGGCCAATAATCGGCCACAATGGTTCGTTTATTGTGCGACCAATATTTCGGTTCCTATCATTTTGGAAAGAAGAGAAAAACCATGAGTTCAACAATTGTAGATATCCATGGACGACAGATCCTTGACAGCCGTGGCAACCCGACCGTCGAAGTAGACGTAACCCTGAACAGTGGCGCCTTCGGCCGTGCGATCGTGCCCAGCGGAGCCAGCACGGGCGTTCACGAAGCGGTCGAGCTTCGTGACGGCGACAAGGACAAGTACCTCGGCAAGGGCGTTCTCAAGGCTGTCGAAAACGTCAACGACGTTTTGGCCGATGAGCTTTGCGGCATGGATGCGCTGGATCAGGTCGCCCTGGACAAAGCCATGATCGCTCTGGACGGCACGCCCAACAAGGGCAGGCTGGGCGCCAACGCTATCTTGGGCGCTTCGCTGGCAACGGCCCACGCCGCGGCCGACCACGCCGGATTGCCCTTGTACCGATACGTGGGCGGAACCAATGCCCGCATTCTCCCGGCGCCGATGATGAACATCGTCAACGGCGGTCAGCATGCCGACAACGACGTCGACGTGCAAGAGTTCATGATCATGCCCTTGGGCCTGCCCACCTTCAGCGACGCCATCCGCGCCGGTTGCGAAATATTCCACAACCTCAAGTCGGTACTGCAATCGAAAAAGCTGAGTACAAACGTGGGCGATGAAGGCGGTTTCGCTCCCGATCTGAAGAGTAACGCCGAGGCCCTCGATCTCATCATGGAAGCCGGCGAAAAGGCCGGTTACAAGATGGGCGAAGAGGTCTACATCGCCATGGACGTTGCTTCTTCCGAGCTCTACGACTCGAAGACCAAGACCTACACCATGGACAAAAAGCAGATCGATGCGGCCGCCATGGTCAACTTGCTCGCCACCTGGGCCAACAAGTACCCCATCGTTTCTATCGAGGACGGTTGCGACGAAGACGATTGGGAAGGATGGAAGCTGATGACCGAGAAACTCGGTTCCAAGATCCAGCTCGTGGGCGACGATCTGTTCGTCACCAACACCAAGCGTCTGCAACAGGGCATCGACCAGGGCGCGGCCAACAGCATCCTCATCAAGGTCAACCAGATCGGCACGCTCACCGAAACCATCGAGGCCGTGGAACTGGCCGCCCGCAACGGCATGACCAGCGTCATAAGCCACCGCAGCGGCGAGACCGAAGATGCAACCATCGCCGACCTGGCCGTGGCCCTCGGCACCGCTCAGATCAAAACCGGCTCGGCCTCGCGTACCGACCGCATGGCCAAGTACAACCAACTGCTGCGAATCGAGGAATCGCTGGGCGCTGCGGCCGTATACGGCGGTCCGCTTTTCCCACAGAAAGGTTAAACCTTCGCAGTATCGTGGTTTAGGATATTCGGGTAGCCCTGATAGCTTGTCTATCAGGGCGGCGCAGCCGCAAGAGGCACGGGATCGACGATACTTCCTCTTGTGCCTTCGGCACCCCGATAGGCAAGCTATCGGGGCTACCCAAAAAAACATTATTGAGCCCTGGCCTTCAGTAGCGGTTTCCGCTACAATCATAGTTAAAGGCCCTGGCCCACGAGCGGGGCGGGGCCTTGTTTTTTTCGAGGCGCGGCGGAACAGACTGGGGGTTGATATGTCTACGTTTCTGGAAAATCCGTACCCGGTGCTGGTGGTGGGCGTTCTCGCCCTGGCGTTTCTTTTCGCCATGTTCTACAACCTGCAAAAAAAGGTACTGTTAATACCGATAGTCGTCGTTCTCGTTTTGACCATCGGCGGCGTTCTCATCGAACAGGTAGTCGTTACCGAGCGAGAGGAAGTCGAAGCCACCATAGACCAGATCGCCGCCGCCTTGCGCGCAAACGATGCTCCCGCCGTGCTCTCGCACCTGTCGAGTTCGGCCTACGAAAGCCGGCGCCGCGCCGAGTGGGCCCTCGAGCGGATTCAGGTCAATGACGCCAAAGTAAGCGGCCTGGAAATCACCATAAACTCGCTCACCAGCCCGCCCTCGGCCAAGGCCACCTTTACAGGCGTGATCAAGTTCGACGACCGCAAGCAAGAATTTCCGTATCAATCCTATATGTCGAAATTTACAATCACCCTCCGCAAGGAAGGCGACCGCTGGATGGTCACCGGACACGAAGAAGCCAGTCAGGCCGGGCGATAAGCGGGGAAAGGGAACACAATAAAGAGGATATCTAAAAGAACACAAGAAAGAAGAACACTGATTTTCGCTAATCGACGCTAATCAATTTCTTATCACGAAATGTCGAAAGGACGAAAACTCGAAATACTTTTCGAGTAGTAGTCGGATTCGTAAGAATTCGGACGCTGCCGGGATTCACAGCAAATAATCCGAATTCTTGCGCGCTCCGGCAATAAATGGATGCCTTTGCCAATAGGCTAGAGCGAAAAAAATTAGTGTCTATTAGCGAGAATTAGTGTTCCAACTTCCGGAGCAGAGTATTACCTTTTCGAATTTTCGTGGTAAAAACGACAAAGCTTGTCCATCACTAAACCCAAACCAATCCAAACAGAGAGGAGGAACCCGTATTATGAATCCAATACAATCCCCTCTCACCCATTTCCCCTTTGCGGCTTTGTGCCTTTGCGTGAGACTTATCGGTTGCTTTGATATCTCACGCAAAGCCGCCAAGACGCAAAGTGCGATGAGCAATAAAAAAACCATCGCATCAGCGGATTCCCCTTCTCCGTATCATGAAATCTTTCGAGTTTTCGTACTTTCGAAATTTCGTGATAATAATTCCAAAAACTCCTCATTCACCTATGCTCGATCTATAAACATCGCGTACACCAGTGGAGCTTCATTCTGCATTATCCATACCGCTCCACTTCATTCTTATTTAATATCGCGTTTTATCTCCCTTTATTCCTTTTTCTTATCGGAGGTGTACCATGTTTTCTCCTTATCGCGGGCGAGGCTTTACCCTCGTCGAACTCATTGTGGTGATTATTATCATCGGATTCATAATCGCCCTGCTGTTGCCGGCGATTAATGGCAGTAGATGCACTGGTGGCCGTCGGGTCGCATGTGTCAACAACATGAAACAAATCGGCATAGCACTGCACAATTACCACGATGCGCACAAATGCTTCCCAGCCTCGAACAGTCTGCCGTTCTCGCCCAAGCCGGGCGAAAGTGCCTTGCCGATGATGGGCATCGCACACGGTGGCGCTATCGACACGAGCGATCCGGCAGACGGCCGTTACGACGCGGGCACGGGCTTCAGTTGGCAGACTATGATCTTGCCGCAGATCGAAGAGAACAATCTCTTCAAGAACCTTAAGACTGATTCAGTGGAACCAAATTCAGCCTGGAACGTCGATGTTCAGTTTGTCAAGGACAATACTGGTAAAGCATTGCCGGTTCCTTTGTGCTTTCCGTGGCAATACTCACTTTCGGCTTTTAAATGCCCCAGCTTCAGTGGCGAGGACCACAGCGAAGATAATCTTATAGGAGGAGTCTCGACTCCCTACACCGGAAACTACAAATCCGCTGTCACAAATTACGTGGCCCTGGGCGCGTCACACCGTAAAAGCCTCTGGGGCACGAACGGATCGGATGACGACCTTGAATTCCAAGGCGGCGAAGAACATCCCAACGGCGTGATGTATCCAGGCTCGAAAACGGCCATCAAAGATATCAAAGACGGTACGTCCAACACGCTCATGCTCTGCGAAACCCGCGAAATCACGCGGTCCGCATGGTACGAAGGAGCAACCGCCGCGGTAGTCGGTCTGGCGGGCGATCCCAAGTTCGGGCCATCAGACAAGAAGGACATAACCTACGGCGTTCCCATCAACGCCAAAACAAACCTCAATCGCGGCCGCGACGATAACGCATCCACCTGGTACGACCCGGGCAACTACGCCAAGTCGGACAGCGACGCTGTCGGCGTTTCCGCCTGGATCCACGGCCCCAGCAGCGAACACCCCGGCGTCGTCAACCACGTCCTGGCCGACGCCAGCGTAAAGAGCGTCTCCGAAAACATCGACCCCGTGCTATATATGCACCTGATAACCCGTGCCGGCGGCGAACCGGTTAATGAGTTTCATACGGATTAATTATTCCTGCAGTTCCAAGTATGCAGAAGTAGATTAGCCCGAAGGGCTTATGATCATAAGCCCTTCGGGCTATTGCAGTTAGAAACTAAGTTGAAATTGGAACTACTGAATGAAGTATTTGCTCCATGCTTTGGCTGTATTACTCTTAGTGTTTTTTAGCGCGCCGGCCTATAAACCGCAAAATTTCGAATCACCGGTATGGCGTTGGGCTTGTCCAGTCTGCGTTTGATCTCGGCTCCGAAATTCCTCATGCGTTTTACTTCCGCGTCGGGGATCAAGCCACGTGTGTCGGGCGTAAGGTTCACCAGCAGGTTGGAGCCGTGACCGATGGAAGTGTAGTATGCCCGCATAAGCTGTTCGACGCCGAGGATCTTGTTGTCACTGCCTGGTGTCCAGATCCATTTCAGTCGCGGGTGGATGTTGGACTCGGCCGGCAGCCAACCTTCGCTTTCGGGCAACATCCAAGACTCCTTACGCAGCCGGCCTCGACGTACGACGTTCCACAACGGATACGGCGCGTGTCCCTTCTCGTTGCCGGGATGCAAGACTTCGGAACGAATGCAAAAGGGATGCGTTATCACGGCATCCGGTTGTAGCGAATGGATCAGAGCGTGGATGTCGCGGTCGTGTGCGGAACCGTCTTTTCTGCCCGTCTTGGGATCGACCACATCGCCGCCGAACGGATCGAGGCAATTGTCCAACCAGACAACCACTACCTCGCCATAATTGGTCAACAATTCTCGTAACTGTTGCTTGAACCTCAAGAAGTACGCGTCACGATCGCCCACCAGCTCTCGTTTCCATGTACTGTAACAGCCGGCGTTTTTATCGGCGGGCGAGCAGTAGAGTCCAAGTGGCATGTTATGCTTGCGACAGGCGCGGGCAACCTCGGCCACGACGTCACCCTCTCCGTTCTTCCATGGCACGTTTCGCATGCAATACTCGGTGGTCTTGGTGGGCCAAAGGCAGAAGCCGTCGTGGTGCTTTGTGGTAAATATGAAATACTCTGCCCCAAACGACTTGGCTGTAAGAACCCACTGTTCGGCGTCGAGTTGCTTGGGGTCGAATCGTGAAGCGTCGGGCATGCCGGGTGCAAGTGGGTACACGGCCTGGTATTCTTCCGGTGTCTTGGCCCAAGTTGGCAAGCCGAAATGCAAAAAGGCGCCCAGTTGCCAGTTCTGCAAACGGAGCTGCCGTACAGATGGCGGCTGGTATTCCGGGTAGTAGGTCCTCGAGCCCGGTTGCCGTACTGGATCGGGGATACCCTCGGGAAGCACCAGGATGTTTTCCCAGCCTTTACGTCTCCAATCGGCTGAAACCTTGATAGGGGCGACGCCCGCGGGAAAGTAGCTTTCGCAGAACTCCTTGAGCGTGCCCGGAAAAACGGCTTCACGAAGTTCGCCCCAGGTGGCCTGGTCGCCGCTGCAATAGTAGATGTGTGTTTTTCCGTCGATTTCGCAGAGGTCGGCGTCAGTGTTGTTTCGGCCTTCATCGCCGCCTCGCCGCGGCTCGAGCATGGGGTTCTTGGGACTCATTTCCCAAGTGACAAGATCTTTCGAGCGAGCTATGCCCGTAAGCCAGCCGAAATGACCGGGAATGGGGCCGTATCCGAAAATGATGTAATAGTACGGCTTAACGTAACGGATCACCGAGTTGGCCCCGTTGGGACGCTCGCTCAGCCCGGTGAAAACCAGCCCTTCGATTTTGGTCCAGGTCTTGAGGTCCTTGGAACGTGCAAACTTCGTGCACCATTTGACCGGTACGTTCGACTCGTAGGTTATCAAGTATCCCTGATCTTCCTTACATACCGAGGTGTTGAACAAGTGTTCGCCGCCGTCACGCGCAACGGCCAGTTCTTTATTCCAGTTCTTCAAATCGGTGGACCAGAAGTGATAGACGTCCTGCGTCCAGTTCTTGGCTGTATCCTTGGTGGCGAAAACGTGCATCTCGTCGCCGCGCGCAATGGCCGAGCCGAAACTGTACCCGTGGCCGAACGGCGAAAGCTTCTCTCCGGTTTTGATGTCTTCGAAATATAAATACGTGGATATTTCCGGGATGTATGGATTCACTTCGTCCGGCGAAAGCGACTTGCACGGCCGACGGCTGTGATACAACAAGGCTCGCCCCTTATAGATGATCGGCTGCGATTCCATCACCTCGACGCCGCGCGAGCCCGGCAACTTGGTAAGCTTTTTGTCTGGCTCGGACTTGGCGATTGTCGCAATCACCAAACTCAGAATAATTGCTGAAATGATGGGCTGTTTTTTCAGGGCACGCATTACCACAAGACTTGTTGCGTATGATAAACTGCTTCTTCCAACGTCAATGAAGCATTATATAATGCATGTGATCTAGAATAGCAACTCTAGCGGTGTTGTCAATTCCGAGCCCCTTTCGAATTCGTCGCGAGGCGTTCCTAACAACCCGTTGAAAAAATTGGTTTCGTGAATTTTGGGTGCCACTGCTGGCTTGTCCAGCAGTGTTTTCCTGGAGTCTATTGCACTCACTGCTGGACAAGCCAGCAGTGGCACCCTTTTCCAACGGGCTGTTAAGCATCCCGTCGTATCCGCGTGGCGATATCGTCTCCCATGTCACTCGTGGTGTCAGAACCACCGAGATCGGCAGTCCGCGCGGTGCCGCTTTTGAGACAGGATTCCACTGAGCGATCGATTAGAAGAGCCGCTGTTCGTTCGCCGAGGAAGTCCAGCATCATCGCCGCGCTACGGATCGCGCCGATCGGATTGGCCATGTTCTTACCGGCGATATCGAGGGCCGATCCATGCACCGGTTCGAAAAGTGAGGGGAATTGCTTTTGGGGATTCACGCTTGCACTGGGCGCGAGACCCAGACCTCCGGAAATCGCACCGGCCAAATCGCTGAGAATGTCACCGAACAAATTCGACGCCACCACCACATCGTACTTATCCGGCCATCGCACGAAGTTCATTGCCAAGGCATCGACGTGGCATTTATCGGCTCGGACGTTGGGGTAGTCTTTCCTGACTTCTTCGAACACTTCGTCCCAGTACACCATGCCGTATTTCAGAGCATTCGATTTCGTGGTCATTGTCAGGTGCCGGCGACGCTCTTCTGCCAGCTTGAATCCGTAGCGCAAGATGCGCTCGATACCCTTTCTCGAATGCAATGCCACCTGCACTGCGACACCTTCTTCGCGATTGTGTTTAAAGAATCCGCCGACATCCAAGTATTCACCCTCGCAGTTTTCGCGGAGCACGAGCATATCGATGTCGCCGGCCTGTCGCCCAGCCAGCGGCGTGGCAATGCCCGGCAAAAGATTCGCCGGACGCAAACAGGCGTATTGATCGAAAGACTGGCGGATTTCGATCAGAGGTCGCAATGTGATATGATCGGGAAGACGGGCAGGATCGCCCAGCGCGCCCAGGAATATGGCATCAAACCCGCTCAAGATATCGAGATAGTCATCCGGTACCACTTTGCCCTTATGCTCGTAATAATCGCATCCCCAGTCGAACTGTGTATATTCCAGTTTGAATCCGCACGCGTCGCTTACCGCGTCGAGCGACTTGATCGCTTCCGGCACAACTTCCCGGCCGATACCGTCGCCCGGGTATAGTGCGATGTTGTAGTTCTTCATGATATGGTTCGTAGATTATCCGCCAAAAGAGTTTGTTGAGGTGGTGTTTCCCATACACTACCGATTTAGACGACTAATGACAAGAGCTTATCGAAGTAACCGGAAACACATTATTGCAGTTATGTAGGTCAATGATGAGATCATATTGGCGGCAAAACACTTGACTGATAGAAACAGGATACATAACCTAAAGGAAAAACACCAAACAAAGCAAAGGAGTCTGATATGCGCGGAATCAATCGTCGCCAGATGCTGGTTTCTACCGGCGCGGCCTTCACCGCGGCGGTTTTCACTCCGGGACGCAGTGTCGCGGCCGCCCCCGAGGCCAACATCATCGAAACCAAGGTGATCAGCCTTAAACCTGAGTTTTATCACGGCTGGCCGACGATCGCGCGGCGGAAAAACGGCCAGCTCCTGGTCGTT
>JAFGTN010000890.1 GCA_016934075.1 Pirellulales bacterium | reverse complement strand
GATATAATTTGCCGGCTGCGCCGCCAATTTATATCTAAGTGCCCTTGACTCGCAATTTTGCAAAAGTCCAGTTCTGATTTCGACATTCCTGTTTATCCTCTATCCTCTATCCTCTATCTCTTCATCATCCTCTTGGAAATCTATTTCCTCGGGCTGGTCCGACTTGTCGGGGGCCTTTTCCAGTCCTAGCTGGATCAGGCGGCGATACAACCGTGGTCGATTCAGGCCCAACATTCTGGCAGCCTTGGCTTTGTTGCCTTTCGAACGCCACATGGCTCGCTGCAACAATTCTCGCTCGATTTGAGCCATATACTCATCCAACACGATCGTTTCCTCTGGACGCCGTGTGCGCGCCGTCACATTGGCCGCCAGATGAATTATTTTTGGCAGATCATCGGCTCTGATGGTGTCCGATTCGGCATTTTTATGCGCTTCGGTAATCACCAGCGCCAACTCGTCGAGGTTGCCGGGCCAGTCGTAACCGTCGAGCAAATCCATTGCTTCGGTCGTCAGGCCGCCGATTTGTTTTGTATCTCGGGCGTTTTCCCTTTCCACGAACATTTGTACAAGCAGCGGCAGGTCCTCTAGTCGCCGTGCCAGCGGTGGGAGTTCGACCACGATCGTACTCAACAATGCGGCTAGATCCTCGCGGAATTTGCCCTCGGCCACAAGTTCGTCCAGCGGTTGCCGCGTGGTGGCGATTAGCCGAGTCGAAAAATTTGGCTGAGAGATAATTGCCGCCAACTCGGCCTGAACCTCCTGGGGTAGTTCATCGGCCTCGTTCAACAGTAGAGTGCCGCAACGCTTGGAATAGCTCGCGGAAGATCCCTTCAGGGCCACAAACGTCGAACGAATCAGGTCCGAGCCCAGAATAGAGCAATCCAAGGGAATCAACGGGCCGACAGTTTCTTTCTCACGAATATTTCCAATGTCCGACACGGCGTGGCCAAGTGTGTCGTCGGCTGCGTAATGGATTGTCTTGGCAACGTGCTGACGCCCCGTACCGGGTTGGCCGACCAACAATACGCTGGCTCGTGACGTGACGGCCAGCACGACTTGCCGTCGTGCCCGACGAATCGCGGTACTATTGCCGATCAACCGATCCACCCGGTATCGAGCCGCCGTCGAATGCCGAAACTCGTTGACGCGTCGATGCAGATCCGCGGCTTCGGCAACGATCGGTTGAGGCGTATCCAGCCACCCGCTATCACCAACGGCACTTATGTCATTTGTGGGGATATCAGCCGCGTCGATCAGTCCCACGACAGCGACTACGTCCTCGATCTCCGCGGTACGCTCGTCACCGACTGAACAAACACCGTCGCAAAGTGGAATAAATCGAGCCCAGCGCTGGTGTAACTTTCCGTCTTCTCCCACCCACGACACACTGCCGGTTGCCGGTTGCCCGGACATGACTCGCGGCGGTGGACAAAGTCCCGCAGCCACGGCATCGGCGCCGGTCAACTCGTTGCCGTCATGATACCGGCAGCGACGTCCCAGGAGATCGATCGCCGCCGGCCCGATCGTCGTCAGCAACAATTGGTTGCAAAAAACAATTGTGCTTTCGTCATCAAGCACGTAGATCGGCCGTTCGGCGGAGTTCAACAACCTTGCTAGCGCGGTTGCTCTAACACGTTGTAATGTCATGGGCAATCCATCCTATGAGGTTACGAGAAGAAACCCAATCCGATCAAAACCGTCAAAGTCGCACATCCAATAATGGCCGTTGAGGCCATGCGACCGCCTTGTGCCTTTGGAGTTGCCAAAGGCAAGCGGAAGTACATCACCGCAACCAGGCGAGTGCAAACGACCATCGTTACAACCATACCCAAGCCGGCCGCTACAGCCAGGGCGACAAACCACCATCGCTCGGGCGAGTTTGCCATTAAGGTGACCGATACCGTCGGTATCAACACGGCCGTGCGAGCCCAAAATCCGGCCAGTGGCGGTACACCCGCCAGACTAAGCAGAAACAAAGCCATGGCGGCCGCGATCCACGGTCGCGTTCGACCTAGACCGGCCAGTTCGTCCACAACATCGATCTGGCCGTCCTCGCGTCTAAGATATACCAAAACTCCCAAAGCGCCAATCGCAGAAGGACCTGTTGCCAGCAAACAAAACAGCGAGCCGCCCAATGCCCTAGAGGCAAGCGAGTCGGTGGCGACCATATCGGACACGGCGGCTTGCGAAAAAGCGGCGACCGGACCAAGCAGTATCAATCCACTTTGCACAATTAGTATATAAGACATCAGTTTTCGCACGTTCTGCTCGCTTATGGCGGACAAACCGGCGTAGCCCATAGAAATCACGGCCAATAATCCGGCTATGGGCCAACATGCTCCTGAAAGCCCGGGCAAGATCGTTGCCAGAAGCCTTACGAGAGTGATCGTTCCGGCAAACCATGGCAGGAGTAGCAGTTGCGTTGTACCACGATTCGTTATCAACTGACAGGTGTGGGGTATATGCAAAGCAAAGGGCACCACTCCCAAGCGTATTCCCAAACCGGCAAGAATCAACGCGATGGCCAGCCGTATCAACTCGGGCGGAGCATTGTTTGATTGGGCGTGAATCTCTTGCAGATCAATCGTGCCTGTCGTGCCGCAAATGATCGACAGACCCAAGAGCAGCAAGGCCGATCCCATAAGGCTCAGCAATACGTGCCTGGTGGTAAGTTCGGATGCCGAAGCACTTGTGTAGGAAAGGGAAATCCGCTGATGATACAGCGTAAGCCATGTGCAACCGGATACCATTTCTAAAGCCCCGAATAATACAATGGCATCCTGTACCGCCATGACGAGTATTACTCCCATGGTGGCCAAGCCCGTGGCGAGCAGGTCTATTTTTCCGACACAAAGCATCGTGAGCAATAGAAGCTCTATGCCCAATATCCATAATATTTGTTCATTCATGCCGAGCCCCCTTCTTGTACCCAGAACAGCACTACACAATACATGCCCGCACAAATCGCGCCGCCGGTCATGAATCCCAGCGCCCATGGACAAGCGGAGGCCGAAGGATCGGTTAAGAGCAGTGGAGTGAACCTGAACGCGCCGTAAACGGCGCTAATTGACAAGAGTATGGCCGGGGTAAAACCGCAAATCGTGTCGAAAATATTTCCATTCGATTGAATGTGGGCGACAAACGGCGGGGTAATAAGCCGAACCGTAAAACCGGCGACCAGAATGAGGAATATTCCCAACCGTAAACCACTAGAAACTGAAGCAGGCGCTATGGCTGCATATTGAGTCATAGCCGCAATCGGCAGTAATCCCAGAAGCACGGCTGTGGTTCCGCCCGTTTCCAGGCAGATAAATCGCATGGCCGTCCGCCGGCGTTTTTGCCCATGGATACCCAATAAGAAGAAAAACGGGATAGTTATAGAAGTGTAGAACACAAAGAACAAGAGCGCGTCTCTCGCAGCAAAAAGGCCCAAAAATCCGGTCTGAATAATCAGTAACAAGCGATAATAACCGGCTTCTTTCCCGTCATTTTTTCTGTTTAGAGTCGTTGTGACAAACAGCATTATCAGGCACGTTAATGCGAACGGCCAGACGCTCAACTCATCCAGAGCGACGGTGAAGCGAACTTCGAAGGCCCCGAAGCTGTTGGAAATCCAAGGCAGATCGAAGACGGTATTTGCATCGGTGCGGCTGTTAAGGAAAAATCGACTCGTCGGCAGCATGGCGACCGCAAAAGTGGCTATTGTTGCAACTAGTGCAAAGCGAGGGGCCAATTCCCGGTCGCGACCCATCAAAAGGGCCGCGATCAGCGGCAAGAATATAGCTATTGGTAAAATTGTTGACATGCATCCTGGCGCTTAAACGCCAATCCTCAAAAAACCGGCCAAAACGACAAATGCAATTACCGTCAACAAGGCGTATAATCGCGTGTTCATGCGGTCTACCGACTGATCTGCCGGTGATTCATGCGAGTCGCTCGTATGGCGCATCAGCAAAATGGCGGCAGCAGTCCACATGCAACCGACCAACCCCACCACGATCACAATTGGCGATATCAAGCCGTCTAACGGTCCGTTCCAACCGATGGCTGTCATGGTCGTGCCGGCCAGCATCACGCCCATGGCGAGAAACATTCGCGGGGTGCTGATGCGGCTGATTAATCCCATCAGCCCGATGCCCACAAGAAGCACTCCTGTAATTACCATGTTATGGACCATCGGCGACGCGTTGCCAAAGTTGCGGCTGATGGGTAACGCTAAAGTACCCACCATAACCGCAGCTGTAACCGCTGCAAGCATCGGTTCCCAACTATCCGTTTCACGACTTATGACATGCCAAGACTGGGCGCGCTGTGCGGGCACGAATTTATCGATGGCAAAAGCAGCAACTGACAGGATCGTCATGACAATTGCCATGGACCACATCCCGGCCGACAAAATTAAAACGATCACTCCCAGAAGCATCAGGCCGAAACATCTGACTGCTTTCCGCGATTGTTCGGCAACGATCGTGCCCGCGGCGGCAACTACCGATACGGCCGAAACAGTTAGTGTCAGCACCGTAATGATACTGTTGATGCCGCGCGACAATTCCCAAACCAGAAAAAGCAGTCCCACAGTCGCCAAGCACCAACCGAAAGTTTGCCTTCGACGCATTAGAGACGCATGGGGAGAGGCAAGCCAGATACCGATGGCTCCCAATATAACTGCCGGAAGAAAAATGAAAGGCCGATCAATCACAATATTACCAGTGCTGGATTCAAGCACCTTTGGTGCAAATACAGCCACGAAAATACACTGAAGCAAGAAGCTTGTGAAGATAGATAAGTCGGCAGGCAGAGATATCAGCAGGCTCTACCAGGATAAATCTGCCGAGAGTACGCCTTATGAGATAGTTAAAGATTGGCAAGTTCCATCAGCGCATAAAAGTGCCCCTCGCAGGCGGGGCAGGGACCTACGAAGGGCGAAAGCAAGGGGTATCCCCCTCACTGAAATATAATTATCGACTATGCATCAAAGCTTCTCAACCCCGCTGATGGGTGTAAACGAAAGAAAAACAGAAATTTTTAAGAGGTGTGTAAGTTTTTTTCGTTCTTTTTATATAGAGTTATTACCCCCATTTGTATGTTTTATATCGTGAAATCTCATTGTCGTGTATCCTATCATGGAGATTTTGTAGTGCCAAGTACCCTTCACATTACTGACGGAAAAACTGTCCAATGGAATTGAATCTTCTCGAAACAATCGCACGACTGGTATCGACACCTAGTGTTAATCCTTTGGGTAAATCGGCATCCGGTCCAGAGTTTCTCGAAAGTCAACTTACCGATGTTTTAGAATCAATTTTCTATGATATCGGCCTCCCGCATCAACGACAAAAAGTCCACCCGGGACGAGAGAATATCGTTGCACGACTTGATGGACGTGTCCCACCCCAAGATGGCGGTCGGGTGATTGTTTTTGATGCCCACCAGGACACGGTACGCGTAGAGGGTATGACAATTGATCCCTTCAAGCCGGTAATCCGCGACGGCCGAATATTTGGTCGTGGAACCTGCGATACCAAGGGAGCCATGGCCGCCATGCTCGTGGCAGCTTCACGTTTGGCAAAAGAGCGGCCCGACGACATGCCTACCATCATGCTTACATTCGCGGTCGACGAAGAGCACGGTTTCACGGGCATCCAACGCCTTGCGGAGTTGTGGAGCGACGATGCATTGGCGGCATCCGACTCGATTTTCCCCTGTCGCCCGCATGCGGCCATTGTTGGTGAACCAACCGAGTTGCAGGTGGTTGTGGCCCACAAAGGGGCCGTGCGATGGCAATCGCACACGAGCGGCTTGGCGGCACATAGCTCCATGCCTGAGTTGGGGCAAAATGCCGTCTATCGCATGGCCCGATTATTGCCGCTATTCGAGCAATACCAGTCCCAAGCAGCAGGCATGGTGACATCGCACCACCTTTGTGGAGCCGCTACACTCAACGTGGGTCTCATTCACGGCGGCATGAGTGTCAACACCGTACCCGACCGCTGCACAATCACCATTGATCGTCGCGTGCCACCAGGCGAAGATCCGTATGACGCCCGAGAACATGTGCTCGATTTTATCGACAAAAACTCTCACTTTGACTTCTCCGTGGAGCATGATGCACCTAGTGTGGTTCTATTGCCGCTTGCGGACGACGAAAACGGGGCACTGGCCGATGAATTCGTGGGTGTTGCCCGAGAAGTTGCCGGTAAATGCGAGAAGACCGGTGCGGTCTATGGCACGCATGCCGCAAACTATGCCGCCGCCGGAATACCATCGATCGTCTTCGGTCCCGGCTCGGCCCAACAGGCACACACCGTCGACGAGTGGCTATCGGTAGAGCAACTGGAAAAATCGGCCGAGATTTTCTATCAATTCGCGCGACGGGCGCACAGCGGTAGGACTTAGAAATATTACCCCAAGAAACAAAATCGGGCGAAGCGTGCTGTATTCGCTTCGCCCGGTTAAGATGACGGGTGTTTTGATCCGGAT
>JAFGTN010000889.1 GCA_016934075.1 Pirellulales bacterium | reverse complement strand
GTCGGGCGAAAGGTTCTGGATAAACATCTCCACCAGCATGTCCCAATTGTAATAGTTGATGCTCATCACATCGACATGCTTTCCGGCCGCCGCGATCACCGGTCGCGGTACGCACTGTGCTATGAAACGCGCGCCCAGATTGAGGTGGTTATGATCTACGGCGCGAAGCTCTTCATCGGTAACCGAGAAGAACCGCTCGGCGACTTTACCGGCCCAATCCAGGCGGGTTTTCATGGCCGCCTTGGTGTCGCGAGATTCTAGCGATTTGCTCTGGGACAGTTCCTCCCACGTTTCGGCATCGGTGACAAAATCCTCCTGCAGGGCTTCGATGGTCTTGTATCGCCGCTCGAGAAAGGCGAGCAATGTTCGTTTTGTGGCGTTGCTTTTTGCCGGTTTGGCAAATGCGATATCGAAGAGATGGCCGCCGCGATGATCGGGGCCCCATTTCATCTCGTTGTCGAGCCAATAACCCACCAGCCATGGATCGTTGACCAGCGGGCCGGCTGTGTCTTTCACTTTGCGACGCACCGATAACCGATATTCCGGCGCGAAAATATCGGTCATCTTCCCGCTCAACCAGTCGTGATTGCCCACCGATAGCAAAACGGTATAAGGCATGCGATTTTTGAAAAGTTGCCAATTACTCCAGCAGCCGATAGTGTTCCAGCCCCACTTGTCGCACCGTCGTGCTTGAGCTTCTGCCCAGGCCTCGGGCGTGCCGTAGATCTTCTCGGCCGCCTGCTTGTAGTGATGCACACCTTTGGAAGTGCCCGTGCCCGACATGTTCACTACGTTGATGCCGGTCGAGAAGAAAGGATGTCCCTCGGGCGTAATCAGCCACCATTGCTCGCCGATTTTATCGACTCGAAAGAATCCGGTGGCCTTTACGGTCGTTTTCAAGGATCCGTAGTACTTGTCGAAACCCGCCGGTGCGCCGGCCAAGGCGGATGTGTCGGCTAGTGCCAGCAATGCGATGATAACGAAGCAGGAGAAAAAGCGTGCCATGGCTTGCTCCAATCCTTCTTAGTTCGACTTTTGAGTTTCGTTTGTAGTTCCGCCTTTAGGCGGCAAAATCCTTTCCAGGATGATATTAGATAACCTGCATATTGTAGCACAACCGACCACGATTGTACCTTGGGCCGGTGTTTTCCGTGAAAAGACAAGCTCAGTGAATTAACCGGTCAAATGTCCATCAAAAAGCTGATTTTCCATGGTTCAATGAGCATATTTACACATCCATTTTCTTGTTTTCCACCATAGCGAAGGATACAATCTGGAACAACGTCCCGATTGGCGGGATACCGTCATTCCACACCCTGGCAGTGAAAAAAGGAGTCAATGCTCATGCGCATGTTTACCCCTGTTCTGGTCGCGATCTGTCTGATTGCGTTTTCCATCGAATCAATCGCCCAGGACGCCCCCGCGCCGGGTAAAAAGCAACAGGATTTCCCGCCTCGTGGACGCCGGAGCCCCCGCGGACCGCGACCGGAAACAAATCAGATTCCCAACAAGCCGCTTGCAAAAGACAACCTTGAAAAGAAAGCCCTCGAAGCGCTTGACGTAATGCGCGAAGGACCTCGCTATGCAAACGTGTCGAACAATGACGGGCGCCTGCTGCGTATGCTGGCCGAGTCCATGAATGCGAAATACGTCGTCGAGATCGGCACGTCGACTGGCGAGTCGGGCACCTGGCTGGCACTGGCGCTGAAGCGGACCGGAGGAAAGCTCTACACGCACGAAATCGATGAAGGTCGGGCTAAAATTGCCAGGGAAAACTTCAAAAAGGCCGGCGTCGACGACATCGTCACGATCATCCTCGGTGATGCTCATGAAACTGTTAAGCAGCACAAGGGCCCAATCGATATCCTTTTCCTCGACGCCGACAAGTCGGGCTACATCGACTACCTCAATAAACTCTTGCCCCTGGTACGGCCGGGAGGTTTGATCATCGCCCACAACATGCGATACCCGACACCGAATCCGGCATACATCGACGCGATCACGAAGGACCCTAAACTGGATACGCAGTTCCTGCTGATGGAAGGAGCCGGTGTTGGCGTGACGCTGAAGAAGCGCTAGCATCCGATGCTCCTTCACAATACATGCCCCCGAAACTTGATAAAAAATATGATTTTGCTATAATAAATCTTACCAGGGTACCAGGGGGGTCGTATCTGACAGAAAAGCCAAAAGGCTTGCGCGAGATTGTAATCATGAAACAAATATCCATCCCGGCGTTTGTGGGTCTTATGGCGTTGTTATCCACTGCCGTAGCACAGCAGACGGTCACGATCGTCGAAACCCACGCCGATTCCTTCGTCAACGCGGGAAATCCCTTGGACAACTACGCCGATTTTAACCAGTTGCGAGTAGGCGGTTCAAACGACTCGGCAACATTGCCACCCCTGTACGTTTCCCCCGGAACGCGACATGCATACATGGCCTTCGACGTCAGTCAAATACCCGCCGGCTCAACCATCGACAGTGTTACTTTCCAAGCCGTACAAACCGACGGGAATACACTTTCGTACGGATTCGATGTTTTTGAGGTCGCCGGGGCTTGGACGGAGTCGACCATCACTTGGAACAACGCTCCGGGTTCCAGTGGGACTGCTTTATTCAACACCGGCCAATTACCGTCTGATAGTGATGGCGGCGGTGTATACTCTGCTCTCAATCAACAATTGGTCGGCGTGGTGCAGGGCTGGCTCGACAATCCCACTACCAATCATGGCCTGATCTTCAAATTTGGCAATCCGTCGTATGACTCCGGAGACACTTTCGCTTCACGAGAAAATTTAGCACCTTCTGATCTGATAGACGAGCCCTATCCCGCGCGTCTGACCATAGGCTACACGGCACCCGGCGATTCCGCGACGCCTTGGCTCAGCCAGGTCGCCCAGAGCAGCAACCCCGAGTCGCTTTATTTCGGTTCACCCAGCCTGGTGCGCGCCCCCAACGGAGATCTGCTGGCCTCCCACGACTACTTCGGCTCGGCCGCGCCCTCTGGCACAACCGCGATTTATCGCTCGACTGATGATGGGCAAACATGGAGCCAGTCGGGCAGCGATGTTTCGGGTGCCTACTGGTCGAATCTGTTCGTGCATGACGGCAGTGTCTATCTCATGGGAGTCGATCATAGCTACGGTGATGTTGTAATCCGCCGTAGCGACAACAACGGTCTAACCTGGACCACTCCATCCGACAACTACTCCGGAATTCTGATCGATGCCAGCGCCACCGGAACAAAATGGCACTGTGCTCCGGTTACAATGGCCGTCAAGGACGGTCGCATATACCGTGCTTTCGAGAACAATCCAACTAAAACCTGGCCTGCGGGATTCGAGGCAGTCGTGATGTCGGCCGACATCGACAGCGACCTGCTTCGCGCCGACAGTTGGACCATCTCCAACAAATTGGCATTCGACGGCGACGCTTGGGGGCCTCTCATTGGAAATACATCTAATCCCGGTTGGCTTGAAGGAAATGTGATTGAGTCGCCCGGTGGCGAGATTTGGAACATCATTAGGGTACATGCCAAACCCAATGTCGACACGGCAGCCATATTGAAACTCGATACCGACACCATGACGCTAAGTTTCGACCCCGACGATCCGCAGGGCGGTTTCATCGATTTTCCCGGGGGAGGGCACAAGTTCACCATTCGACGCGACCCCATGACCGGCAGGTATCTCAGCCTGGTCAACAACAACACGGATCCCTCAGAGCCCTGGCAGCGCAACGTGCTATCGCTGATTTCTTCCGCCGATTTGATCGACTGGGAGATTCACCAAACTCTTTTGGTTGACGATCACGAAACATCCTGGGACGATTCCATCGACCTGACCGGCTTTCAATATGTCGACTGGCAATTCGACGGCGATGATATCATCTACCTCTCGCGAACCTCATATGACGGGGCGCACGACTACCACGACGCCAACCGCATGACATTCCATCGAATCGAGAACTACATCTCACTGATTCCCGAGCCCTTGCCGGGAGATGCCAACGGCGACGGCGTCGTGGACGTGAGCGACCTCGGCATCCTCGCAACTAATTACGGTGCCACCTCCGGCAGGGCGTGGTATGAAGGCGACTTTACACATGACACCGCCGTGGACGTGAGCGACCTGGGAGTGTTAGCGGCATATTATGGTACGGGCAACACTGCTGCTCAATCGGTGCCCGAACCCTCCGTGCTTGCCGGAATACTGGGATTGTGCCTGGGAGGAGTTTTCACCTTGACGCGCAAACGGTGTCGGTAACCTCTTGGAACGTGTTTGAAAAACACGTTCTTAAAATACCGGCCGAGTAGCGTCTTTCTGATCTTTCCGAATCATGAACGATCAATTGTTCACCACTTCACCGCCCGCTACGGTTCCCAGGGCTCGCCACACAGCGCCTTCTATATCTTCAGAAAAGAAGCGGACCGATCCGTCGGCCAGCGTCGACTGTACGCCGCCCGGATGATAGCTCCTGGAGGTGATGGCGGCGAAGGTGGGACCGCCTTTTCGTTCGCGGACACTCAGTACGTCGACGTCCGCGTACTCCAGATTGGGTCCCCCTGGTGTAACCCGGTTGGGAGGCCAGGCCGTGGTGAAACCGTTGTGGTGTACCGACATCTCGGCCCATTGGGTGTGCGCCTTGGTAAAGATCTTGCACCCGCTTCCTCGATACTCCGGACAAACCGACAACGGATCGGCCTCGGGACCGGGTACGTTATTGGGATTGTTGATAATCGAAAATGCACCGCAATCGCGGATCGCGATCTGGTAATTCTTCACCTCGGAGAAGAGCAAGGTATGGCTCAGACCGTCGCGGAAATCGGCCCACTTCCGGCTCAGGTTCACCCCGAAGGCGGACCGCGGTTGTACAACCGCCTGATCCAGCCCGCTCCAAACATACCAGTCGCCGCAGCAGAATCCGTAGTTCACCCCGCCGATAAGACCGAATTCGTTGTGGTCGACAGGCTTGTCGTTCATTTCGCTCGGGCAGAGAAAGCCGTCGATTACCCGTCCGGAGACCCACATGTTGTTCGGATCGGCGTATGACGTGTCGGTGTCGAGGGCATCGTAGATTGTATTATGTTCGAGGAAAGGCAAAATTCGGGCATGTGGTCCAAGGTAGCTTGTCCAGCCCGAACCGTCACTGAGGCGAGCCACCAGGGCCAACGGCGGCAGCCCGCGCTGGCTCAATTCATAGTTCTGCGCGGCCAGCCCCAGTTGTTTCAAGCGATTTGCGCAATCGATGCGGCGCGCTGCTTCGCGGGCCGACTGCACGGCCGGCAACAATAGTGCAATCAGTATCCCGATGATGGCAATGACCACCAACAACTCGACAAGCGTAAAGCCTCTCCTCCTCATAATAACCTCCCCGTATTTAGACTGTCGTTTCGTTTGTAGTACCACCTTTTGGCGGAAAAGCCTGGCCAAAACTCGCTAAGCTTACTCATATTCCGCCTAAAGGCGGTTCTACAAACGATCAATCACCAGACTTCAAACAGTCGAAGTATTAAGTTGGTATTTTGTTCAAGTGTCACTGAGCGCTTGAAAATCGGCCACTGATGGGCGCTTCAAAACCGGACAGTGGTTTTGTGATTAGGCGCTTTATTTATCGTCT
>JAFGTN010000888.1 GCA_016934075.1 Pirellulales bacterium | reverse complement strand
GGGCTGCAAATCGAAGTGAAAGGCATGGGCTACCTGTGCGACGCGGCCACGTTAATAGAGGCCACCTCGTCGAGCGAACTGTTGATCCCGGCGGGCAAGGAACTGCTGGCCCGAATGTGGATGCCCGGAATGACCGTAACCCGCATGAACGTCATGGCCGACCGCCTGGCCATGCGCGGCGAGCAGCAGATGAGCCTCTTCCGTCCCAAAGACAAGCAAATCGACCGTGTCAAAGCCATGGTTAACGACCGCTGCGGCCGATTCACCCTTCGCAGTGCCGAAACACTGCCGCTGGCGGATATATACCGCGACACGGCAAACGAGTATGATATTTGTGACATCTATGGTAAATCGTGTTTTTGAAAAATGTGCCTGGGAATATCAGTAACCTGGCGAGAACTGCCCGAGGAATTGATCGAGCGGCATGCGCTTCACGATCAAATTATCACTCGCGAATCGGCCGCCGAGCGCGAGATTCGCTTTCTTTATCGTGATCCGCGGCCCATGTTGCCGGCCTGGCTGGATAACCGGCTCGATATTTACATCTGGGGCAACCGCGACGACAAGCAATCACGGTTGCCGCGGACCGGCTGGTGCCGTATGGAAAGCCTGGAGGCCGGCCGTTGGGGGCACCTGCGCCCACGGCAAGTGGTGATCCCCGCCAGTTTCGGCCTGGCCAAGGGCGTCTGGTTCCACTTATCCGAAGGCATGCAAGGCATACTGGTGAATGATGAACGCGGCCAAGGGCACGTCTACATGCTGACCCAGCCATCCACGCGGTATTATGAAGTGATGACGAACGATCCGCGGATGCCGGTGCTGGTGGGGAAGGAGATTTGAGGGAGGCGTGGAGTATGAGGTGTGAGATGTGAGGTTTGTAGCACAGCCGCCCTCGGCTGTGGTGGTGTTGGATAAGGATTCAATTAAATGGAAATACTCAAACGCGCTCTCAGTTTGCCGGTAGATTCATCAGAACACCGAGATATTCGTGACGGACTGATTATTTGTGGAAGATTTATGGTTGCACGCTATTATCTTTCCATGCTAACGGGTAAGGCATTTGATTACGAAACAGTGACAGAAGCAGATTATCTCAACGCTCTTCGCCAATTCCTGGTAAAAAACATTTCGCCTGATTCTGTTGAGTTTTGTTTTGAAGCAGAAGGCGAAGGTCATGTTTCGAATGTTGTTTTGCCAGTGTTGATGGATTTGTTCTGCAGACGCACTGGTATCGAACCGCTGTACAAACTTACCAAGCAAGATAGAGCTTTGGTTACTTTGTTTAACAATCCAGATTGGTCGGATTTACAGATTCGTGAAACAATGAAGACAACGGATAAACAAATGGTACGATGGTCTGACTTCAAGTTGGCCCGGCGCATTCAAAGTCGTTATCGCGAGGCGACAGAAAATTCGTAATAGCACGGCGGGTAGCACCGATAGCTTGCCTATCGGTGTCGCGTAGCGACAAGAGGCATTGCGAAAATAATTCTTGCCACGAACGGCGGGAGACTGAGGCAATAGTAGCGACTCCCTTCGCTTGCGTTTCGCGCTGAGTATTTTATGCTCAATGTGAAACATCAACGTCATTCAGCTCAGCGTTCACTACCCCACAATCGACAGCGCCAAGTACGGCACGAGGTTGAAGACTATGATCACGATCTTATAGATGCCCATGTACGAATAGAGGACCACGGTTAGTGTTTCGCGGGACATGGGGAACCATTTGCCGTGCATGCGGTAGATGAAATCTCCGCCGAAGGCGCAGAACAGAAACGAGAAGGCCAAGAAGGCCACGTTGATGATCGTGCACCACATAAAAAAACTAGTGAGGGTTTCGATGTCCATTTGATTTTTCCTTTGCATTAAAAGTGAAGGCTATCAACGGCGTGCATCGAGCCAGTCGATAATATCTTGCAAAACGGCTTCGCGGTCGATCTCGTGCAACAGGGAGTGGTAAAAACCTTCGTACAGCCGCAGCTCCTTGTCGGGCGACTTGGCCCGTGCGATCAGCCTCCGGCATGACCGTGGACAAACCACCCTGTCGTCGGTTCCTTGCAATAGGAAGAACGGCAAGCGCAGGTCCTCGGCATTGGCCAAAATGTCATCCATCGCGTCGAGCAATTCGGCCCCCGTTCGCACCGGAAAACGGTCGTGGAAAACCAGCGGGTCATTGCGGAAAGCAGCTACCGCCTCCGGGTCACGGGAAATGTAAGTCGACCCCATGCGGACCACGCGCATCCGAGGGAACAGTCGGGATAGCAACTTGGCCAGGCGACGAAGAATTGGGAACAGGCTGTCAGCCACCTGCAAGGCCGGAGCACTCAATATGATACCCCGTATATCGAACCGCTCAATACTTTCCGGTCGCTTCATGGCCTGACGGATAGCGATTGTGCCGCCCATGCTGTGTCCGAAGAGAAACAACGGCAACCCCGGCCAACGCTCTCGGATCCGTGCAAGATGAATGTCAAGATCGTCGACATACTCGTCGAATGATTCGATAAACGTTCTGGCACCGTCGGACTGCCCATGACCTCGCAGGTCCATGGCCGCAACCGCGTAGCCACGCTGGTTGAGTTCGGCTGCAGCCTGCTCATACCGGCCGCTGTGTTCGGTGAAACCGTGGATAACCACCACTAAGGCCATCGGATCGCCTTCGGGCGTCCATCGATTTTCGAAAAGCCGCAGACCGTCGAACGTTTCGAAGGCGTCTTGTTCGTGTGGCATGTGGTAGTCTCGTTCGTATTGCGTACTTTCCTAAAGGATACCACGCTAAACACTGATTTGGCAGGGCAGTTTTTCACAATACATACCATCTCATAAACAGTCACGGAGCTAACCGGTTATTGGTGCCGGTTAGCCCCGTGAAATGCCTCGAATCTTGCGGTTGATCCGAACGGGGGATCAATAGCCGAATCCAAAGCTGAAGTTAGGGCTGCTGTAGTAGAATCCACTGCCAGTGCCATATCCGTAATAAACGGGCGGCTGGACATAAACCGGCGGATAATAAATGAGCTTCTGTGGTGGACGGCGCCAGTGATGTCCATGATGTCCATGATGTCCATGGTGCCCGTGATGATGTCCGTGCCCATGGAATGCCACGGTCTGGCTTGCCAATCCGGCGGTGACCGATACGGCCGGGGCCGCCTGTGCATTGCCGGCCCAAATTGCGGTTGCTGCGATCAATGCCACCAGTGTTAGTGTAATGCGTCTCATGATTTTTCTCCTGCGGGAAGGGGGAAGTTAGTTTCGCGGGCAGTTTTAAATTTTGTTGCCCAACGTCTATCCCTCTAATGCACAAGCCGTGCCGAAAAGCGACAACTATCCCATAAGATGTTCCACAGAAAAGACTTACGGAAATAGCATCTCTGGTGCCAACTTTTTTGCCATTGAAAACTTGACGTCAATCTGACTACTTGCGCAGTCAATCGTGTTGCGCCTGGGCCGCCTGACGATATATGTTTCGTATGATCAGGTAAAAAGGCGGCAAATAGATAACATCGGAGAAAATAACTACAGGTAAGAAGATAAACGGCATTCGACCATCGACGACATAGGAAATGGCCACCACCGAGCTTAGCGCTTTGCTCCAGAATCCCAGTGTGAGGATATGGCGGTTTTCAACCGGATTTTTCGCCACCAGCAGATAGCCCACGCCGAACAGAGCCACCAAAATCCCCACGATTTGCAGCGGTAAAACGATCTCAGGCCTGGGGATTCCGAGCAGCTTGTACCCTTCGTGATAGAACACAATCATACACATCCCGGCCGTGATATTAAAAATCCCGGCAAAGCCAAGCAGCGGCCGCATCCAGGGTTGCAGAGTGGTTTTGTTTTGGCTATTTCCCGTCATTCATTTGCTCTTTGGTGAATTTTGGGCGCCGGGTGACACGACCGGGTTATCTGTTAGAATGATCAGTTTGTAATTTCTATCTGGACTTTTGCAAAAGTCCATTTCTACCACTGATACATCCGAAGCACAACTATAGCAAGCGGAGACCCTTATAGTGAGCGCAAAGATCCTGGACGGAAAAGCACTATCGAAACAGATTCGTGAAGAGTTGGCCGAAGAGACGGCGGAATTGATCCAGGATTCAGGCATCGTGCCCGGCTTGGCGGCTGTACTGGTTGGCGAAGACCCGGCCAGCCAGATTTACGTTCGCGGCAAGGAAAAGGCCTGCCACCGCATCGGCATCGAGAGCAAGTTCGAGCGTCTGCCCGAAGACACCTCTATGGAAGAACTGCTTACCGTGGTCAACCGCCTCAATAAAGACAGTTCGGTGCACGGCATTCTGGTACAGTTGCCACTACCCAACGGGTTAGATGAAACTCGCGTTTTGCGAGCCGTCAATCCCATGAAGGACGTCGACGCCTTCCATCCGGAAAACGTGGGCTTGATCGTGCAAAACCGGCCGCGTTTTCTGCCCTGCACACCGCATGGTATCAGCGTTATGCTCGAGCGTAGCGGTATCGCCACGGCCGGGGCCAACGTGGTAGTGGTCGGTCGTAGCGATATCGTGGGCAAGCCCATGGGCATCATGCTCATGCAGCGAGGAAAGGGTGGCGACGCCACCGTGACCGTATGCCACAGCCGCACCAAGGATCTGCCGGCCGTCTGCCGCAGCGCCGATATCCTTATCGTGGCCATCGGCCGCGACCGCTTCGTTACCGCCGACATGGTCAAACCGGGCGCCGTGGTAATAGACGTCGGCATGAACCGCAGCGAAGACGGACTCAATGGTGACGTCGACTTCGAGGCAGTCAAGGAAGTGGCCGGCTGGATAACCCCCGTGCCCGGTGGCGTGGGCCCGCTGACAATCACCATGCTGATGAAAAACACACTGCACGCCGCACGACTGCAGATCGGATCGTGAGTTAGACTACAAACTGGACTTTTGCAAAATTGCGAGTCAAGGGCACATGTAAAAGAAAGCTTGCGAAGCGAAGGTTTCTTTTACATTGTTTTGGCTGATACTAATTCGTTGACTCGCAATTTTGCAAAAGTCCACTACAAATGCAGGGTGCGTCCGCGACGCACCATGGGTTCGTTTTATGGAACATGGCATAATCGCATGGCTGGGCGTGGTGAGCATGGCCTTCGCCTTGGCGATGGACGCCTTCGCTGTTTCAATCGCCACGGGAATCAAAGTCGCGCCGCCGCGGCCCTGGCAAACTATCCGCATCTCCGCCTGTTTCGGTTTCTTCCAGTTCTTCATGCCCGTGCTCGGTTGGCTGGCCGGTCACGAACTAGTACAAACGATGAAGGCCTGGGACCACTGGATAGCCTTCGGGCTGCTGGCGGCCGTGGGATTGAAGATGATCTACGATGCGCTAAGTAGCGATGATGCAAGCGAAGTATCGTCGCGGAACGGAGATGATTTCGCGGATGAAAAACCCAATCCTTGCAGCAGGAAAAAGATTCTCGAGGATCCGACCCTCCCGCCCATGATCTTGATGCTCGGTCTGGCCACCAGCATCGACGCCTTTGCGGTGGGCATGAGCATGGCCATGATGGATAGCTCGATCTGGATCCCCTGCCTACTATTCGGCCTGGTCGCCGCCGCGATGAGCGTAGTGGGAATGCGCTACGGTGGCCGCATCGGCCGCCGCACCGGCAGAGAAGCCGAAATCGCCGGCGGCTTGGTGCTGATATTGATAGGACTGGTTACGCTCGTGTCGCATTTGATGGGTGGATGAGAAGATAGAGGACCGTTAGCCCAGCCGCTTGCGGCGGTTTTGGTAGCATTTCAACAGCCGGGGGCGGCAGTTCTACAATTATGAGGAGGCGACCGCCCTTCTAAACTCACTCGGCGTCTGTCCCGTCGTCCTCTTGAAGATGCGATAAAGCGTTTCGTCGTGGGTAAAACCTGTCATTCGAGCGATTTGCTTTAGCGCCAGGTCGGAGTTAGCCAGGAGTTCCTTGACGCGGTTGATGCGCACGCGGACGATCTCGGCGTGCGGCGTGTGGCCCAGGTTGCGGTGAAAAAGGCGGTCGATTGTAGCCCGCGACATGCCCGAGTGTTTAACGAGTTGGCCAATGGTGAGGCCGTCACAGGCGTGCCGGCGGATGTGGCGGACAAGTTCCGAAAGTTCGGGATCGGCGAATGCCAGTACGTCGGTCGAGCGGCGGCGGATGATGCCGGTGGGTTCGATTAACGTGGTTTCGGGCCGGCTGCGCCGGCCGTTAATCACGCCTTCGACCAGTGCGGCCGCCTCATAACCCACCTGGAAGGCGTTGGTGTTGACGCTCGATAGCGAAGGGCTGCACAACTCGCAACGCACCTCGTCGTTGTCCACACCCACCACGGCCACCTGGTCGGGCACGGTGATGTCGAGTTGCGCACAGGAACTGAGGACCTGCTGGGCGCGTATGTCGTTGCTGCCGAGGATGCCGATGGGTTTGGGCAAAGACTCCAACCAGCGGTTGAATTCTTGCGTGTGTCGCAGAGCATCTATGGATATGTGCGCAAGTCCTTGGGGATTTTTCGGCGGAGGCGGAAGGTAGACATGCGGCCGGCAGCCCAGGCTTTCAACATATTCACAAAAAAAACGCTGGCGATGCGCCGAAAACGAAACGCCCTGGAAACCGGAATATCCGAAATTCTTCATCCCGCATTCCCGCAAATGGTCAACGGCCAACTTCACAACCGCCTTGTGATCGACCAAAACGCGATGGTCCACGCGCAAGAATTCGCGGTCGCAAAGATCCACAAGCGGCACTTCCAGGTCGTCCAACTCGCGGGCAAGACGCGGAGTTGTGATACGAGCAATCACACCGTGTGGCTTCCAATCCTTCAAGCCGGCGGGAGCAGGGTCGTCGTAGGCACGCTCCTCGTGATGGAAAACCCAAGGTCCATAGGTTTGGGCAAAAGCTGCGATCCCTTGCTGCAGGCGTCGTCCAAAGCTGTATGAGGACTCGATCAGTAGTGCGATCCGCAACGGTTCCGGCATAGTAAATATGAGGGGGTTTGTGAGTATGAGGAGCGTTGTCATAAAAACAGACTACGGTAGTCAGTAATTTCCCTGTTTTACAACCGCCTGTCAACCGCTAGACTGGAGCACGTTACGGAACCTTATGGCGGTGCGGCGAAAAGGAACTCAACCCGTTGTTTTTTTACGCGGGGTGTGCAGGAACCGAGTTAGCCTTTTTGCCGACCGCCGTTTTTTATGCGCGTTGCGAGGGTTTGGGCTGCAACGGCGGGCTGCTTTTCTCGCCCCACACGTGGCGAGATGTTTTTCAGCCGAGCTACCGGCGTTTGGGAGATTTTCTGGCCGAACACGATATCGATTTTCTCATGCACTGCTGCGGGAACGCCGAGCGGTTGTTCGACGATCTGATCGATTGCGGTTTGCAAGTGATGCAGCCCTTGCAGGTGAGGGCCGGGTTGGATGTAGTCGAATTGCGCGCGAAATACGCTCCTCGGCTGGCCTTCTGGGGCAATATTCACGCCGAGGCCATGGCCGGGCCGATCGAGCCCCTGGGCGAATCGATTCGCCGCAAAGTGGCCGGCGCGCTCAACGGTGGATACATCTTCGCCTCCGACCACTCGATTCCCCCGGACGTGAGTTTCCAGCAGTATTGCTGGATCATCGAGGAAGCCAGAAAAGCGGCAAGCGGTGGAAAGTAGGGTAGTTTGTGATATGATGTGTAGTCGTTTGTCACCACACCACAAGCTAGGAATCCCGCCATGTCACACGTCCACACTTCGTTCACCGCCGGCATTCTTTTTGTCGCGCTTATTATTACGCAAACCGCCGATTTGCATGCAGCCCCGACTCAGCCGGCTACCAGCAAGAAGACGGCCGCGAGCAATCCCATTCGGCTTTGTCTGCCACCCGTGATTTATGCGGTGGTTGGCGACGAGGCCAATGTGTATTTCGACAACGTAATGCTGGTGATCAATCCACGGAACTATGCGGTCGATGTCAATTGTCCGCTCGGACTCCAGCAGGTCGAGCGTTGGACTTGTCGCCCCACCGCCGAGCAAGTGGGTGAGCATCCGTTTGAGCTGACGGTTTTCGACCAACAGAACCGGATCGTAGCCACGGCAAAATCCAAGCTCAAGGTCGTCCCGGCCGATGCCGGGGCGGATGGGGAGATCTCGCTGCTGGTGATCGGCGACAGCCTCACGCATGCCTCGGATTCCACGGGCCACTTGTTGAAACTTTTCGCCCACAAGGGCAATCCCAAGTTCTCGCTGGTCGGTTCGTTTCATCCAGTGGATCCCAGTGGTAAGAACCGTCACGAGGGCTACGGCGGCTGGACGGCTGCACTTTTTGCGACCAGGTACATGGGTGAATCGAAACGCGGCGGTGGTCGAGGCGGCAGCCCGTTTCTTTACGCCGGCGCGAACGGCAAGCCGGAGTTGAACTTCACGAACTATTACAAAGAGCAAAGCGATGGGCGTCCGGCCGATTTCGTGATGATTCTCTTGGGCTGCAACGACACGTTTTGGACCAACGACAGTGGCATCGAGCAAACGGTCGACACGATGCTGAAGCACTACGACGCGCTGCTGGCGGCCATCCGCAAGGCCTCGCCGGACACTCTAATCGGCATCATGCTGACCGTTCCGCCCGCCGCCACGCAGGACGCTTTTGGAGAAAATTACACTTGCGGCCAAACCCGTTGGCAATACAAGCGCAATCAACATCGCGCGGTCGAGCGCCTGCTGGAGAAATATTCGAACCGCGAAATAGAAAATATCTTCATCGTACCCACCGAGGTCAACCTCGATTGCCGGAACTGCTTTCCCACGCAAACCGTATCCTGCAACGCCCAGGTCGAGACTAAATGCGTGTGGCTCTCAAATGGCGTGCACCCGGCCGCCTCGGGCTACCGCCAGATAGGCGACTCGATGTACGCCTGGCTGAAAGCGCGGTTAGTTGATAAGAAGTGAATTCAACAAATATCTACCAGGATTCGAGCCAATAGACAATTTCATTTGTTTCTTCGGTGATCTCATCTGGAGGACCGAACATTGAATAGGCTATCCATGTAAACAAGAACCAAGGCAGGCATAATACGATAATTGCCAGAATCAGGATAGCGGCTGATATGGTTAGTATGCGAGAATTCATTTTGAAAACGATGCTTGCGTTTCGACTGAGGTTTTTCTATCCATTTGCTTGGTATAAAACCTAATGATACCAGCAAAACTGTTTTCGTGACGAAATTGTTGATTTTTTCAATGCGTCTTTTGCGTCTTGGCGTGAGTTTTTTGGATTTATTATCTCACTTGAAGACACAAAGTTTCAATGAGAGTGTCGTAATCCCCTTGCCGGGTTGTGATCCGGTGCTCTTATCACAGCCGATGGCGGTTGTGTTGCATGCCGGCTTCCAATCTAGGCCTATGAAGTAAATTTCTAATGCTATGGGGGATTTCTCGCAATTCGGCTACAATTCCGATAGCCATCGTGTCTGGTCGCGGCGTTTGTGAGGAGGAACGGACGGATGAAAATGTTTGCCCATGGGAAAGGTCTTGTCACGGTGACTGTTTTTGTGGTGTTGGTTGTGCAAAGTATTGCAGCTACGCCACAACAGCAGGAATCCTCACAACAACCAGCGGCAAGCCCACAGATGCAAGCCGATGCGCGTTTGAACGACGTATGTTTCGTCGATGCCCAGAACGGTTGGGCGGTGGGTGATCGGGGCACGATCTGGCAAACGGCTGACGGCGGGCGAAACTGGCGGTTGCAGCCCTCGGGCGTTGTCTGCAATTTGTCTTCGGTGTGTTTCCTCGACGAAAACACCGGCTGGGCGGCCGGGCGCATGGCCACGCCCTACTCGCATTCCAGCCGCGGCATCGTGTTGTTTACAACCGACGGTGGCCGAACCTGGCGTGTTTTCGACAGGTTGCTTTTGCCGGGCCTGGCCAAGATTCGTTTCTTCGACACACGCAACGGTTGGGCCGTGGGCGATGTGGGCACGGTCTTGCCCTCCGGCGCGTTTACAACGAAAGACGGAGGTCGTAGTTGGCGACCGTTGGTCACGGCCAAGCCGCGGCTACAAACCGAGCAAGCCGGTCGCACGCCCCGGGCAGGAAAAATGGGGTGGGAAGCCGCAGATTTTATCGACCACAACACGGGCGCTGTGGCCGGTCGCATGGGCCGCGCGGGTGTGGTTCGTCGTGGCGTGGTCGACGAGGCCGATTCGCCCCGTCTCGGTTTACGAGGGCTCAAAGACATTGTGCTCGTGCCGCCCAGTTGGGGATGGCTGATCGGTGACGGCGGCCTGGTGATGATGACCGGCGACCTGGGGCTAACCTGGCAAACCCCGCCCGCCGAGTTGCCTGCGGGGATCGCCCAAAACTTCGATTTCGAGGCCATCACCGTCCGCGGCCCCAGATGTTGGCTGGCCGGAACACCCGGCACCCGCGTGGTTGTTACAGACGACGCCGGTCAAAACTGGCGGGCATTTCCCACCGGCCATAATCTTCCAATATGCGCTATTACCTTCGTCGACGATAATAACGGTTGGGCGGTCGGCGCCATGGGCGCGATCCTGGCCACATCCGATGGCGGTCAAAGTTGGAAACTACAACACACGGGCGGTAAACGGGCAGCCGTCATGGGATTCTTCAGCCGTCCCAAAGATGTGCCGCTGGAGCTGTTCGCGCGACTTTCCGCCGACGATGGGTACCTGGGCGTGGTCGAAGTACTTAACCGCCGCGATGTCGAGGTGGCCGCGGTATCGAGGGCTTGTCCGGCCGAACGGTTCCACCAGGCGATGACGAACATTGGCGTGAGCGACAGCCGTATCGCCTGGCGGTTCCCCTTGCGACAGCCGGGCTTGAACCTTTCCGCCCAGGCAACAATCGACACTTGGAACGACGTGAACGACGGTCGCGGTTTCGAAAACCTGCAGGCGTATCTGGTGCGGCAAATCCGCCTTTGGCGACCCGAGGTGGTCGTAACACACGGCGCCAGCCCCCGCGGCGATAATCCACGGTATCATTTGATCAATCAGGCCGTCCTGGAAGCAGCCCGCCTGGCCGCCGATCCCACTTCGCATGCCCAACAGATAACCGAAGCGGGCCTGGAACCCTGGGACGCGAAAAAAGTATACGCTTCACTCGATTGGGGCGACGAAGGCTCCACACGAGTGACCACGGCCGAGTTCTCACAGCAACTGGGGGCTTCATTTGCCGAAATATCGGCCGCTTCGCGAGAATTGATAGACGATCGGTTCAAGATGTCGCCCGAGATGCTCGCCTTCCGACTGATGGTCAATCACCTGGCGGAAAACGTGGGCGAAAAGGATTTCTTCAGCGGCATAGCCTTACAGCCGGGTGGAGATGCGCGTCGCCGGATAAATGCAACCAAGGATGCAACAGCCACCAGCCTGCAAGAGCTTGCCCGACGGCGACGCAACGTAAAGGCCGTGCTGGCACGTTGCGACAAGAACATGCTTAGTGGTAAATCGCTACTGGCCGAGGTTGGCGAAATGATGCGCGACCTTTCAGGCGACCAGGCCGGGCGGGTGCTCTTTCAACTGGCCGACAGCTACCGCGCGAGTGGCCATTGGGAGATGGCGGCCGAGGTGCTGCAACTGTTGGTCGAGCGTTATCCGAAACATCCGCTGGCCGAGACGGCCATGGTCTGGCTGGTGCAGTACTACTCCAGCGCCGAAGCCGATTGGCGTCTACAGGGCTCACAACGGCAGACGACCGGCCGCATGTCTTCCGGCGATCCCTCGGTGCGCGCGGCCGTGGTCGACGATCCCAGTGGGAAAGCCAAATTGCTGCGAAAAAAATCGACGCTCTCGATCGACACTTCGCAGCAGAAAGACCGAATAGAAACCGCGGCCAAGCTGGGTGAACAGCTCGAACGCGCTTATCCCGAGGCTTACGCCCGACCGGATGTTCGTTATCCGCTAGCCGTTGTCGATCGCATGCGAGGCCTGCCACAAAATGCCCGACGGTTTTTTATTCAGCTTCGTCAGTCGTCGGACGGCGACGCCTGGTCGATACGAGCCAAAGGCGAAGAATGGTTGGCCGAACCCAAGGGCCTGCCGCCGGTTCCGGTTGTCCATTGCTTGGCGGCCGGCCGGAAGCCGCGGTTGGACGGCGACCTCGACGACTCGCTGTGGCAACAAGCCGGGCCTGTCCAGCTTACCAGCGACCGGTCCGACGACAAAAAATGGCCTGCCAAGGTGATGCTGGCACGCGACGACGAGTTCCTGTATCTGGGCGTGGAATGCCGGCAGGCGCCGGGCGTGCAATACGGAAATCAAAAAAAGGCCGATCCGAAAGACGGCGAGCCGGAAAAAGAAAAGCCCAAAGTGGTCCGCACGCGAGACGCCGATCTGTCCGCCCGCGACCGGGTAGATATTTACCTGGACATCGACCGGGACCACGCCAGCTATTACCACCTGGCGATCGACCATCGCGGCTGGCCGGC
>JAFGTN010000887.1 GCA_016934075.1 Pirellulales bacterium | reverse complement strand
GGGCATCAATTGCAACGACGTCGCAAATTATCCCGACGATTCGCCCCAGAGGATGCGGACCGAGGTGCAAGTCCGCGGCTACACCTTTCCCTACCTGTTCGACGAGTCGCAGGAAGTTGCCAAGGCCTATCGCGCGGCCTGCACGCCCGACTTCTTTTTGTTCGATAAAGATCGCTCGCTCGTCTACCGGGGCCAACTCGATTCCAGCCGACCCGGCAACGGCATACCAGTCACCGGCGAAGATCTCCGCGCGGCACTCGACGCCGTTCTGGAAGGCGAGCCCGTCCCTACTGAACAAAAACCAAGCATCGGCTGCAACATCAAATGGAAAGAAGGCGGCGAGCCGGATTACTTTAATCCCGCAGGGATTTGATGGTCGCTTGCGGTCAATACACTAACCCGAAGCGCAAGCGAAGGGCGGGAAACACGGACAAACGTCGCGCCCCTTCGCTTGCGCTTCGGGTTAGTATTCTCTACCCATTCCCCCGCGATAAGTAATAGAGTCCAAAACCCAGGCCCGTGGCAGCGATGCCAAGCCATTTAAGCCTGGAAGCGATTCGCCAGGGTCGCTCGCGGGCTTCGTCCAGATCGGCCTGGATCTTCGTGTATTTTTCGATCGCGTCATTTTCGCTATTCTCGTCATGCGACTTATCGCCATGATCGTGCCCATGGTCGTGGCTCATGTTGTGGATCGCATAGCCCGCCTCCATCCGTTCCATGGCCTGCTCCTCGCTCCAAAGCGACTCGGTATTTACCGTGCGAGGATAGACGAACGCCGACAACATGAGGAAGATTCCCAGTGATATGCAGACGGCGGAGAGGATTTTCATGGTATTTCCAAAAGAGAAATGGAAGAGATGTAAATGTCGAATGTCGAAATCAGAATGAGAAAAGAATTATGAATGCATAATGACCAATGTTCAAATCTGAAATCTTAAGTCTTATGTCCTACGTCTTATGTCCTACGTCCTACATCCTACGTCTCAAACCTTCACTTCCGCACCGCCGACCACCCATCCGTTTGAGGATTCCCATCGTTAATCGAAATCAGATAGGCCATTGTGATCTCGTTGATGTCGTCCGAAATGAAAGCAACGTGCCCATCCACATAGGCCATGTTGACTCCGCCCGGGTGCATGCTTCGCGGAGCCGCCGAAAGCCATTCGAACATGGTGTTTTCTTTATAGAACGCGCAAGGCATGCGATCCATCTGCGCGCCGGCAACGTCGGGGCAGTCGTAAAGCATGTCGTTGTAGGGGCCCTGTTTGTTGGGAGTCATCGTGAAGGTGAAAGACATTTGATCTATCACATACGGACCGCCGCCGGTCGTTTTTTTGGAGTGCATGTCCAGTGCAAGCAGGCTCGACCCGTTCCACGGTAGGGCCCACGCGCCACGCTGATCTTTTTGATGACGGCGGGCACGAATCTCGGCCAGCATTACCGTCGAAGATGCCCCGTCCGTGATGTTCGCCAGTTCCTGCCCGTATTGGATAATGGCGCCCGGAAAACGATTCTGAAGTTCGACGTGATAAGGGCTGACGTAAGCGGCGTAGTTGCCCTTGGCGAAACGCTGCCCGGCCGTATATTCATCATGTACGAAAAACTGGCCCGCCGCGCTGTCGCTGGGGCAAGTCAATGTCGAAATGTGCGCGGCGAAAGGTTCGCCCTTTTGATGAAAAATATCGACGTCGAAGTCGAATTGATCGTGAAGCGCCTGTTGATCGAATTGCGGCAACACCAATACCAGCCAGCTAAACATCTTGCCCGATCGCTGGAAGAATTTTTTCTCGTTGACTTGCCCGGTCTGCGCGACGTCTTCTCCGCGGGCAACTATCCCCGAGGCGGGCAGAACTCCATGCGCCGATTCGTAAAGCCTAGCCGCCAAGCCGAGTTGTTTGAGATTATTGGTGCACTGCAAGCGACGGGCCGCCTCGCGCGCGCTTTGCACGGCCGGCAGCAAGAGGCTGATCAGCACCCCGATGATCGCAATTACGACCAGAAGCTCGACGAGTGTGAATCCACGCTTCACAAAACGCCGGTCCAAGTGACGGACAGCTTCTAGCCTGCTTTCGTTTTCCATCGAAAATCCGTGTTCCCGCGGTTTTCCGCGCGAGTGATCTCGGGGCCGTAAGACACATCTATTCTGGGCTTTCCCCACCAATATTGTCAAGGAAAACCCCCTTCAGAAAAAACTCGCATCCCCACTTGACTGTGTACGGGCGTATATTGTACAATTGTCCATACTGGAATTTTCTATACATCTCCAAACAACCCTAGGACGGTAATCATGGACCCTTTCGACAAGCTCACTTCACGTCAAAAAGAGGTCTACGACTTCATCAGCGAGAAAATCCATGGCCGCGGCTATGGCCCAACTGTGCGGGAAATCGGCGATCATTTTGAGATTAGCTCGCCGAACGGCGTTGTTTGTCACCTCAAGGCGCTAGAGAAAAAAGGCCTCATCAACCGTGAAGCCAACCGCTCTCGGGCCATCCAGTTGATGGCCGACCCGGCCGAACGAGCGGGTTTTCCGTTGGTCGGGCGGATAGCCGCCGGCGTCCTGCATGAGGCAGTCGAGCAAGACGAACGCATAGACTTCGCCGAGTTGTTCGACGCTACCGATCCGGAACTATATGTCCTGGAAGTCACGGGCGATTCGATGATCGATGCCCAGATCTCCGACGGCGACTATGTGGTCGTCCGCAAGCAGGAAACAGCCTCCAAGGGCCAGATCGTGGTCGCCATGACCGACGAACACGAAGCCACCCTGAAACGCTGGTTCCCCGAAAAGAACCGCATTCGCCTGGAACCGGCCAACTCGGAGATGAAACCCATCTATGTGAAAAACGCGCAAGTGCTGGGCGTTGTGGTGGGCGTGGTACGCAAGGTTGGCTGACAGGTGACAGATCGGTTTTTCAGAAAGTGCATGCGGGATCGAACAGGATGTGCTAATTGTCCAGTTCAAGGCTTGCCCACTCGGCCGTATGGCGGAATTCTTTGGCCGCTTGTCGCGATATGGCCCATAGTAGAAATGTGAACACCGGCGCGAGATAACAGGCCAGTCGAAATCGCTCCAGAATCTGCCCGACGTCGTCCAGCAATGCCAGATAAGTAAACATAAACAACACTGGAAATCCGATCAGTGTAGCGAGCATGCATCGTGCCGCAACCAATTTCGACCGCTGCCGATTGTCGCCATACAAGGCAAGTCCGATTCGTGTCGCAGCGGAGACGAATATAAACATGAAAGTCGTCGTGAAAATGCACATCGCCAGCATCACGCGAAACACAACACCCATATCTCCAATCTTTCCCTGTGCGAACATCATCGGCAACACCACCATTAACACAATCGCGTAGCCTGCCAGCGTAAACACTACGGACTTTATGAAAAAGTGGGCCAGGGATTCGCCGGGCTCGCGATTCATTCTCTCGCCGTAAGCCCGCACTCGATCCCACCAGGGCACGGTTTGCTGAAGCTCCTCGGTCAGCCTGGCGGGATCGCCGAAGCGCCGCCCGGCCCGTTCCAGCCCAACTTGTGTATCGTCCCGCAACTCCATTTCGCTTTCGAAGGCCTCGGTCAGATGCGCCAGCAAATCTTCCCGCATCCGTCGCTTCAAGGGGATACTTGCCCGCACGGGTCGCACTGCCCGTTCGACGATGAGCATCAGTTCGTGTTCGACCGAATCGTTCATGTCAATTTTCCAGTTCCAGATTTGCCCATTGAGCATCGGACGATTGCCGCGAGAAGTATAGAAGAATTAAGCTGAACGTCAGTGACAAGAAGCAGGTGAACCAGAATGCGGCAACGCCCCAACCGGAAGTGTTAATAAATATCGCGAATGTCCAGAAGAACAACGGCAAAAAGACCAGCATGGCGGCCAGTATCCAGCGCACGGCCAGCCACTTCGAGCGTTGGCCCGGTTCACCATACAGGGCTCTACCGGTGCGTTTCGCCACGGAAATAAAAATAAACGGGAAAACCACAAAAAACATTCCCACAATCCATATTCCGGTTGCCACAAATAACGTCTCTCTCCCGAATTTTCCCTCAGCTATCCACGCCGGCAAGACTACCAGCCACAGAGCCAACATCACGGCAAAAAAGATGGTCATTACCATTACAGCGAGCCTAGCGAAAAAATGAATCAACGAATCGCCCGGTTCGAGTCGCGCTATATCGCAGATGTAATTGGCGCGGTCCCACCAGGGCACGGCCTGTTGAAGTTCTTCGGTCAGCTTGGCGGGATCGCCGAACCGCCGCCTGGCACGCTCCATTCCGGCTTGAATATCGGTGTTTTGTTCCATTTCGCTTTCGAACACCGCCGCCAGATGTTCCAGCAGTTCTTCCCTCATTCGCCGTTTGCGAGAAACGCTTGCCCGCACGGGCCGAACCGCCCGTTCGACGATGACCATTAATTCCCGCTCGGTCGAATCGTTCATGCCAGACCTCCCACAACGGCATCCATTGTCCGCACAAAAAGGGCCCAATCTTCGCGTCCCTTGGCCAGTTCGCGCCGGCCTTTTGTCGTGAGGCGATAGATGCGCCGCGGGGCGCCGCGACGTCCTTCGCCAGGTTGTTCTTTGACGACCTTGACCTTGCCGGCTGCCTCCAAACGATAGAGAGCCGGATAGAGGGAGCCTTCTTTTAGCCGCAGAAGTCCACAGCCGGCGTGTTCCAGCCGCCGCAGGATCTCCAGCCCATGGGCCTCGCCCCGCTCCAGGGCTGAGAGCACCATTGTCTCCAGATGCCCCCGCAGTTTGTCGCCGTCGATGGTTTTCATGCCCGTTATTATAGACAGCCTAAAATAAAAGTCAAGGGGATTATTTAGACTGTCTGAAATAATTTGTAGTGGGGGTTTTCCAGCCTGCCTTGTGCAGCCAAGATGGCCGCACCATAAATCGAGAAGCTATTGTGCAGTCACACGCGAATTATTTCCGGCTGTCCATAAATCGTAGTCGGCCATGCTAGACTTGTTGCGACTTGGACGCACACTACGAGTTACGAGCTATCCTCGTCCTGTGTTTCTCGCAAGATACGCCGGACCGTCTCACCTTGGACTATTTCCTCCCCGTGGCCCGGGCAGTAAACGGCCAGTGGTCGGAAATGGTGATCGGCCAGCGCCATGCCGACCAGATCCATGGCCGAGAGCGTCAATCGCCCGGCGCGACGCGTAAGCTCGAAACGCATGTCGCCCACACCTTCGAACGACCGGTAAATCACTTCGGTGCAGACCAGCCGATCGGAACGGGTGAGGTCGAAGTCGAAATCGTAGGGCTTGCCTTCATGGAACAGCCCGCGGGCCAAGGCTTCACCCACTACCGACGGAGGTACACTCGGCCGCAGAACCACCAAGGCGTCGGACGCGAAGGGCGAATCCAGTGAACGGATTCGAACTCCGTCTTTCATGGCTTCCAGAACACGTGTTGAGCATTCGTCGTCGCCAGACAAAAACTGTTTCCACCTTGGCCGGACATTTTCGTGACCTTCGATTCCCAGCGATATCAATTCATCCGGGCTACCCAAACAAAGGGCCGCGTGTTTCCAATAGCCGGGCAGAAAGTAATTGGTAATCGCGTGTTCCTTGCGCACGATCAATACGTCGCCCGGTTCCACCAGATCGCGAAACTGCTGCATAATATCCACCGGCAGCGCGGGGCGATGGCCTGGGCGCGTCGATATCTCGGCTGCCATCGATGCCGCCAGCTTCTGGATCCCATACAAAGGCCGACCGTAGAGACCGTGCCGCAGGCGACTGAACGTCCGGCCTGCTCGCACCTTGGTGCGGGCTTTGAGGTAACGCGCGGCGGGGATATCCGCTCGCTGCCCCAACCGAACACAGATATCGAAGGCCGAATCGAAGGGCTGATCTTTTGCCAACTCGGCCAATTCGTCGCGATGCCCTTCGAAAAATCGAGCGGCGTGAAACAGATGCCATGCGTGACGAGCGCTGGTCAGAGATTTCTGCACTTGATCATAGGTTCCCTTGGGGATGCC
>JAFGTN010000886.1 GCA_016934075.1 Pirellulales bacterium | reverse complement strand
TAGTGTCTCCGGATCAACTCGCTCGGGCAAGGCCGCTTCAACCAACTCGCCCATCAACTGTTGCTCGACCCGGACGGCCTGGGTCAATTTCACCTCACCCCAGCCGCTTCGGACCAATACTTTATCGCCACGGTTTTCAATGACGCCCGCCCGGCCGGGCCAAGCTGTTTCATCCGGAGCGACCAGGAACATGTCGTCGCCGAAAGCTGAGTGAATATCGTCGTCCCCATGGTGGGATTTCCAATTCGCTTCGAACTCAGGCCAGAACGCAGACCAATAGCGCGGGACCCGATCCGGCTGTTGAAACCGCATGGCCGCAATGACACGTTGTTTACTATTCATTTAAATATCTTTGCAGGTCTTTCGCCTATATCAATACCATGAGGATCGTATGATTCTGTCGACAATTCCATTATCTCATTGACAAGCTGGTCTGTCTAGTGTATAAGAATATTTATTCATCTACTGACAAGTTGCCGGCTTTCGGATTTCCTTGCATTGGCTACGGTGCAAGGTAAGCCCAGCAATTACTAAATGGCATTGGTACGGCGAAAAGACACCTTAGACTTGTCAAATTTCGATTCTTTTTCTCAATTTGTGAGGCGAAGCAGTGAGATCCAACATAGTGAGTTTGATTGCCATCGGTTTGGTCTGCGCGGCCACATCAAGGGCAATAGCGGATACGATACCGACCTTATGGGACGGCTCGGTAAGTCCGGCAAGCGTGGGCTATAGCTGGCACCCTGAGAGTTTTGCTTCTACGAGTTCATTCGACATCGATAATCCGTTGGGCTATAGCGCGATAGGTATGATTCTTGGAATGTCTGGTATTCTGGCTTTTTGTGTCAGGCGCCGCATATGAAGACGGCCATGCCTACCTGCGAAAGAACAGTCCCCACATGAATTTCCGAACATTGACGGTAATACTTATCCTGGGAATAGCATTCACCATGAATGCAACACTGGCGGACGAGAGCATCTTGCCAAGCGTCAGCAACCTGCTTAATGCCCAATGGAAACGGGTCAAAGGACCGGCCAGTGGCGGTTCTGTTTTGGATGTCGGGCCTGCGGGAAGTTGGTATGAATCTTATGTTGGCATGCCAACCGTCAACTTTGACGGCAAAACGTACAGGATGTGGTTCGTCGGCGGGCAAGAGACCAATGATCCCGGTGTACCGTACGGAGCGTACGAGCGGATTGGCTTGGCTACCAGCAGTGACGGGCTAAACTGGCAAGTTGCCAACGGTGGCCAGCCGGTTCTCGATCTTGGTCCCGCCGGCAGCTATGATAACAAAGGGCTCTCGCATCCCTTCGTGCTCCGCGTGGGAGAAACGTTCATGATGTGGTATGCGGCCATCGACGGAACTACAGCCGGAAGCCTCGGCCTCAGTCCTACGCACGTGCGAGTCGAAAGGGTGTGTCTGGCCACCAGCACGGACGGCATCCAGTGGACCAGGACCAACGGTGGCAACCCGGTGATGGATATCGGCCCGCCCGGTTCGATAGACAGCATCCAGACAGACGGAATGGCCATAGTCCAATCGGAAGAAAACTTCAAAATGGTATATGGGGCCTATAACGGAAAGCATTCGATCGGCGCCGCAACCAGCCCTGATGGCATCAATTGGACAAAGTCAAACGGTGGCCAATCGGTAACGGGCCTTTCCGGAAGCCAGCAACTCGGTCCTGCGCTCTATTTTGATGGAACGACACATTTCATGCCTTACGGCAGGCTGTTGCCGACAAACAACGGCGGATCGCTCTGGGCCACATATGCCGCGACCAGCCAGAATATGACGAGTTGGACCCCGGCATACAATGATACATCGCTCCTGAGCCTGCCCGGCCCGGAGAGCAACTTCGATTCATGCGACGGTATCAGGGGTAACAACCACTCGGTCCATCCCACCAAGATTATTTATCAAGATGGCCGTGCGCAGATGTGGTATATGGCCCAAAGCAGTGTTGATCCAACCGTTCAGCGCATCGGACTCATGGAAGCCCATATAAAAGGATTCCCCAGTAAATGTCCAAGTCACTAACCCGCGATGTGAAAGAGGCGGCTTTGAAACTCGGCGCAGACCTTGTGGGCATCGCGTCCGTCGATCGCTTCTTCGATGCGCCACCGGAACACGATCCAAAGCGAGCACTCCCGGAAACGCGGACCTTGATAAGCGTCGCCATTCGCCACCTGCGCGGCGTGCAGTTCACCCAGAAGCGACTGCGGGACAACTATCCTTACCAGATTTTCGGATACGGTTGGCTCAGTCACATTCGCATCAATACTCTACTCTTCGAGTTGGCGCGAGTGTTGGAAGACAGAGGGTACATTGCATTGCCCTATCCATCATTTTGCGACGCGGATCCGACAAAGGGACACGAAGATCCCAAGCCGGCGGCTTCCCCGGCGATGGCGACGGTATCAAACCGGCATGCCGCGGTCGCGGCGGGAATTGCACAATTCGGGCTTTGTAACCTGGCAATGACCGAGGAATTCGGAACTTGCCAGCGTTTTGGCACCATCATGACCAGCGCGCCGCTCGAACCCGATCCCATGATTGCCAAGCCACTCTGCAATAACTGCGGCAAATGCGTGGAAGCTTGTCCTTCGAGGGCTATCGGCTCGGAACCGGAGGTCTCATTCCAAATCGGCGACCAGACGATCAATATCGCGGCACTCAAGCGCCCACGCTGCTACTGGTATCATTTTGGCCTCTCGAAAAAAACATACGGCGTACTGGATATAGATGAACCGGAAGAAATCACCCGCGAGATTTTCGAGCAGAACCTGTGCGATGCATTGGCCAAGTCGCGCTACATGCGAGATCGATATCAGAAGACATTCGCTCCGGCGGGATATTGCGGCATGTGTCTGCTTTCGTGTCCTATGGGAAAATACAAGCTGAAATAATAGAATAATTGGTATTAGATAAATCGCGGAGGACATAGTGGCTACCAAGACAGCACAAGCGTACAGACAAATCAAACGGCTTATCGAGGGCGGACATGTGCCCACAGGCAAATCGCTAAGCGAGGCGAAGATTGCCCAGATGGTAGGAATGACGCGCTCGCCGGTCCGAGAGTCACTGCTACGCCTGGAGGCGGAAGGGTTGCTGCAGCGCCGCGATTCCGGTTACGGGCGAGTCGTGGCCTACGTGGAAGACCAGGATCCGGAGGATATGCTACGCCGATACGAACTACGCGAAGAAATCGAAAGCGGCGCCGCCCGCCTTGCCGCCAAGAACATGACCGGTTGGCAAATCGACCGTCTTCGCGAATTGGCCGAGATTGCCGACGCGGCTCGACAATCGGGAAATACGGAGGCCCGCTATCAGGCCTCCGGAAAATTCCATGACTACCTGATTGAAAATTGCGGCAACGATCTATTCGGCGAAGTCTGGCGTACCCATAGGTTGGCGCCGCCCCAACCGCGCTCCCGGGAAATGACAGAAAAGATCTCCGCCAAGTCCAAAGAGCACGATAGCGAGGCGACTAGTCTGCTGAAAATCGTGGACGCCATCGCGGCCCACGATCCGGATCGGGCGGCAAGCCTTTTCAAAGAACGGCTCCGCCGAGTGACGGAATTATTGCGGCAACTTGTCCTGAAAAAGAATGGGGAAATGTAAATTCCGTCCTGGGCACACTGAGAGAATCCCTGTCTTTATGAATGAACCAGCCCGCAAATCCCGCAACTGTTACAGTGCCGTCATTCACTGTGGTTTTACACTTGTGGAACTGCTTGTGGTGATTGCGATCATTGGAATTCTCGTTGCGCTTCTGTTGCCCACCGTACAAGCCGCCCGCGAAGCGGCGCGCCGAATGCAGTGTTCCAGCAACTTCCGCCAGATCGGCCTGGCCATGCACAACTACTATGCGGCAATCGGGGCGTTTCCTTACGGGCGCGCCCATGAATCGCGACCGGAATATCCGCCGCTATTCTATGGTGTTGGTTGGAGTTCGGCCGTGCTCCCTTATATGGAACACCAGCACATCTACGAAAAGTACGACATGGATGTGAAGCCTTATCAGATCTACTCCTTACCTAATACCAAGGTCGCCGGGTACCGCATCTCGTTCTACGCTTGCCCCAGCGATCCGCAGGACGAGACGATCATGATAGGAACGGACGGTTTGGGGAATCCCATATATTGGTGGAAATCGAACGCGGCCGGCGTGAGCGATAGCCAGTATAATTGGGAAGATGCCTATTGGGGACCCCCGATTTATAATGGCGACGGTATGCTCTTCAACTATCGCCGGGAATTCTTCAATTCCCTGTCTATCAAGATCCGTGATGTCACCGATGGTACCGGTAAAACCCTGTTTGTGGGAGAAATCACAGGCGGTGCACCGGGCAGCCGCGATGGCTTTCCCTGGGGTAACAGCCCTTTGTTCAGCACGCACTTCGGAATCAATGGAATGGGCTCCATACCCGGCAACGACAAATTCGTCAGAGGCGACTTCGATTGTTTTTCCAGCTATCATCCCGGAGGCTGCCATTTCCTTCTGGTAGATGGAAGTGTACACTTTATCGACCAAGAAGTGGATCAAAGAGTATTGGAATCTCTCACTACCCGCTCTGGTGAAACTCGAAACGGTACACCGGATGTGCCGATTCCACCGGATGTCATCCGCTGAATATCCACTGTCCACTACTCGCAAGTAGTGTCGCCACAACAATAATTAAACATGCAGCACCCAACATTAGACGAATCGAACGTCACAACAGACCGTGCTCGCGAACGTTGGGCCTTAAGTGCATTTATTTTCAGCTTGGCCACGTTGCAGGGCCTTACCATCAACCTTATGCCGTTGTTGTTTGGTCCTGTGGCGAGAATTTACGAGGTCAATCTGCGACAGCAAGGGCAACTTCAAAGCATCTTTTTGGCGGGAGGCATCTTCGGGCTGTTAGTCTCGGGCTATGTTACCGAATGGTTCGGCGCGCGACGATCGGGATATCTGGCCGTTGGTTTGATCACCCTGGGGACATTGTTGCTGGGCGTTGCGGGCAGCTACCCGGCAGTGCTCGCGGGAGCCGCTGTGATGGGATTGGGCAACATGTGGATTACGGCCGTCTTCAGTTCGGTAATCACAGTTCATTTCTCTCAGTCGCGAGGGCGGATGTTCATGTTCGCCATGGCTGCGTTCGCCGCCAGCGCCACGTTGGCCACGACACTCTTCGGCCGTCTGTTCGAAATGTTCGACAATTGGCAGAATGTCTTTATTGCCTTTGCGGCGGCAATCTTCGGATACTTTTTGCTGTTCCGCTGGATTGCCGGACGGCGGTTGGCCTCACTGGAACGAACGGTATCCTTGGACGACGAGGAATCGCGGAAAAAGTCAAAAGGATTATCCGACCGGCTTGCCCTGATTCGTAATTTTCTTACCGAAGGTTTGTTCAATCGCGTGGCCTTCTGGCTGTTGGTGGTGCTAACCGTGCTCGACGGTATCGCCGCCAACAATATCATTGCCTGGACGGGCAGGTTCTTCCAGCAGGAATTCGGAGTGGGCGACAGCCAGGTCGGCTTGATCCTCTCGGCCAGTTCGGCGGGCGTGCTCTTCGGCCGTTTGTTCCTGGGAACGTTTGTTAGCGGTCGTGTAGCCAACCTGCCGCTTCTTGGTATATGCTACGCGGCATGTGTCCTGATGTACGTTGGCGTACTGCTGGCGCCAGGTTACCGGGTGGCGCTGGTCTTGATATTCTTCAACGGTGCCTTTATCGCCGCCCAGGCCCCCGTTATGTACGCCATCGCGGCCGACAAGTTGGGCTCGCGGGCGGCCACCGCAATCCCCTTGATCTCCGCGATCGGCACGGTGGGAGGTTTTGCCACGCCCGCCTTGACAGGTAGCGTGGCCGACTACTATGGGCTGGAAGCGGCACTCTGGCTCATTCCTTTAGCCGGCTGCCTGATGGTTGCGATCATCTTCACTTGGCAGATTCTTGGTCATATCCGCAGAAAACACGATGCATAATATAACTAAAACCTGAAACTTGTGTTTTGGATTTTTCACACCCAAGGTATGACGACACATTCTTCACCGGCAAGATACGCCGTGTAGTGGATCAGGTTGATTGTGCCGTCGGCGGCCAAGAGATTACCGGCCTTGGCGATCTCGAGTACTTGCTCTTCAGTAACCTTACGTCTGTAGGCATTGGACAAGACTACCGCCAAATCGGACGGCTGCATGGCCGTAATCGCTAAGGTTTTTGTAGTGTCTTTTGGCATTTTCGCTCCTTCTTGGATGCAACAAAAACTTTTCGGAATCCGACCGGATTATTGCGGATGGCGCTTGATGTTCAGCAAAAATCATGGCTCGTGTGTGTCTGTGGGCACAAAACCAACAAGGAGAAAAACGATGAACACCAGAACACAACACAACCAAGACATCGGATACGACCTGGAGATCACCAAGACCAACCGCCGCGCGACTTGCGGCGGCACTTGGGTACACGGGCGGATCGCCGCGCATCGCTTCCAGGCCCTGGTATTTCCCGAACACGCCGAAGAGCCGAATTTCGAATTGGACGAGAGCCGAATTTCCAAACTCTGGATCCGACGAGAGGCCGACAGAAAAACCGTCTGCAACTTCGACCGCGGATGGGACATCCAACCGGCCGACGCCACGGCGAAGGAGATTGTCGACTTCCTGGCGGAAGGCCTGGCCCAATACACATACGGACGCTAAACACACCAACCTAAACACGGGAGAACAACCATGAACATCAAACGAGCAAAACGAACCACAAAACGGATCGACAAGATTATTGAGACCATCGCCCAAAGGAAAATAGCTTGTCGGCCAAAACGCCCGACAAGCTGAAAGGCCGCTCTGTACTTAGGTGACAATCACGATGATGTCGCAACAGAATTCTCGCAATTCGGTAATCAAGCAGAGGGGGCGGGCGCGGAGTGCCGGACGGCGGTTGGCGATGTCACTACGTAACAAAAAGTCAACCGCTTGTCGGCGAAAACAACCGAAAAGCGGTCTGGTGGTCCCAAGTAGGACACTCGCATCGGCCGCACAATTACTGTTTGTTTTTACTTTTTTCTTCCTAACAATCTCCAGCGGCAAGCCATGTTCAGCGTACAACACGCTCGGGCCAGATTATATACCTGGGCCCATATTTGAGGACTCGCCAGGAGAGGAAAGGAGCCTATTATGGCATCGACATCACAACCCGACAACACTGGTGGTGCATCACAAAAGTGGGAATATCCCTCTTTTCGACTAGCTGAGTTTAACGGCGGGTTTGTACACCCGAGCGACGATCATGAACGCATGTGGGAAGCCTAGCCACAACTGGCCTGAGTATCCTGGCGAGATTTTGTATAGCATTGGCCACTGGATAGAAGGCGCACGCTTACGATCCATCCATCATGTCTGGTCATTCGCACAAACGCAGCGAAGCTGCCAGAACGGGTTGTCAGAATCCTGACAACCCGATCGAAATAGTCGACACCAAGAAAAAGCTTGCCTCCATGGCTGGGATTTCACACGATACGATTGCTCGAGTCGAATATCTCACCAAGGCAGGTGACGAAGCTGTCATCGAGAGACTTCGTAGCGGCGAGTCCAGTATCGATAAAGAATACACTAACCTTCGCCGCCAGGAGAAGGAGCAAAACCGCCAGGCTCGGCGCGACGAGAATGCCGAACAAATTGCCGCAGCGCCGGACGTGGATACGGCTGTAGCAGCCGGGGCCCGCTTCTCCGCAATTACAATCGATCCGCCCTGGGACTGGGATGACGAAGGCGATCAAGACCAGTTGGGCCGGGCACGTCCCACCTACGGCACTATGTCGTTGGAAAAACTGATGGAATTGCCGCTGGGCGATTTGGCCGACGAGGATTGCCACCTCTACATGTGGATCACCAATCGGTCTCTGCCCAAAGGTTTTGTGCTGCTTGAGCGTTGGGGATTCCGTTACGTCACGGCCTTGACATGGTGTAAACCCTCCTTCGGCATGGGCAACTACTTCCGCGGCTCCACCGAACACATTCTTTTCGGTGTAAAGGGCTCACAGCCACTCAAACGCAAGGATGTGGGCACTTGGTTTCAGGCCCCGCGCGGGCCACTGGGGCATATTAGTAAGCCCGTGGAGTTTTACGATCTGGTCGAGTCGTGCAGCCCGGGGCCGTATCTGGAAATGTTTTCCCGCTCCAAACGAGCCGGTTGGTCAGCATGGGGACCTTGGCTCGTCACAGTGATATTCGATTGACGATGAATTCTACTCGCATGTCGATCTGGAGGATCAATCGGCGGCTCTTGCGAAGTTGCCGGGTGTTTTTGAGAAGGAGGGCGGGCGGGCGGGCTGCTGGGTGAGGTCTTCCAGGTAAACTGAACCGTGCGCGGATGACGCTAACGGGTGCGGTCACGTAGACTGACTGGTTGAGTTTCCTTAAAAGATTCGCCACCTATGACGCTCAACTGATACGTGACCGCTGTTTCGGCGGAAACAGGATCGCCGTCAGCCGCAACTCTAGTAGTTCTTCGGCAAAATCACGGTAGCTCTCAGGCCGATGCGTGGAACGCCAATGTTCCAAATAGGTAATGAAATCGTCAGCCACTTCATCCCATGCTCGAAGACTCTCAGTAATGACAATTTGAATACCCAATTGCTCTAGATGTGGAAATAACTCATCCCACTCCGGATTGTCTCGAAAGTGGATAGCCTTTGGTCTACAGCGATCTTCATCCGTCAATGGGCTCCGCATGGCATCAGCCAGGAGCTTTGCAAGGTCGTTCACAGTTGGGGCGTGCTCCAATATCTCCTGAGACTGAAGAGAGCCGTTGTGATGGCTAACGACCATCCCAAACCACAAGCTGCGGTTGCCGCTAACTGTTTCAGGAAGTGGGTAGAAGTCGGCATTTTGGACAAGGTTTTTCTGCGGCAGCCACAGGAGTCGTCTTTTGCCAAATGCCGAGCTCTTTCCGAGTTTCAGCTTACTCTGTAGTTTTGCCATGACTGTTAACTTCCGTTTTTATCCGTATTTTTCTCGGCTTTTCTTGACATAAACCCCTAGGTCAGAAATACTCCTCACCTGATGACTTCCCATCTGTCTGTTTCATCTCATACTCCGAAACGGCCTCACCCCATTCCTTCAGGTCCGCGTCAGGAATCATATGTTCATTTGCCTCGGTAACGAACAGCCCTGTTTTCTCAAATGCGTAGATGATCGCCGGGTTAAGCCCCGTTTGCTTCATCCCTTCCACCATGACGTGTTCGACAACCTCCTGGTGTGGCAAGTTGAAAAAGAGATCGTCCTCTGAACCAGGCTCCCGCCCGAACTCTTCGACAAACTGCTGGTGCTGTTGTTTGATGACTTCTGCCAATTCATTCGAGACGGGCACAGACCTCTTGGTGTTGCCGTCTTCGCCCACAACCCAGTCGAAACCTTTATCGTGACAGCAATCGCCGTATTCCTTACCGCTGTATTGGCTCAGCGTAACATTGAGTATTGACGTACTGGAGTTAGTGGGGTGATGATGGACTAAAGGCTGTGTTTTTGGGCCGGG
>JAFGTN010000885.1 GCA_016934075.1 Pirellulales bacterium | reverse complement strand
AGGTCGGCAACCTGCTGTTTGCCGAGAGTAACTGCCGAAAAATCGGGCCGGCCGGGCCCGGCAATCGCATAGCGCACGGCCGTCTTCAAGCCGCTGAAGCTGAAGTCGAGCCGATCCGTATCCTTCAGCAAAGCCCGCGGAAATCGATATGCCTTGGGATCGCCGTCGGCCGCCGCCCGCTGAATAGACGGACCACCGGGATATGACAACCCCAACATGCTGGCGACCTTATCAAAGGCCTCTCCGGCCGCGTCGTCTATCGTCGCGCCCATAAGTTCAAAGTTAAGCGGCCCCATGCAGCGATAAATACTCGAATGGCCGCCGCTGACAATCAATCCCACGCAGGGGAAAACGTCACGCTCGGCGGCCAAGCGACAAGCATATATATGGGCTTGCAAGTGATTGACGGCTACCAATGGCACATCCAGTGCGACAGCCATGGCCTTGGCCACCGAAAGCCCCACCAGAAGCGAACCTGCCAGGCCCGGTGTATTGGCAACCGCCACAGCGTCGATATCAGCGAGTTTCAACTCGGCGCGGCGGAGCGTTTCGTCGATTACCGGCAAGATTCTCTCTACGTGTGCACGCGAAGCAATTTCCGGAACCACTCCTCCGAATCGTTCGTGCAACTTCTCCTGTGAAGAAACAACCGAGGCCAATACCTGCAACTCGTCTGAAATAACCGCTGCCGCCGTCTCATCGCAAGACGTTTCTATTGCTAAAATATTTATACGCTGTGTGATCACGGTAAAGTATGGGAGTGAGTTATCGGTTATTTTTGAAGTCTGAACTAAACTTGTTCGTATATTGTAATGTCCTGATTAATTGCTCACTTTGTATTATTACTGCTTACTTTGCAGCTTTTTTTCGAGAAACTCCAGTGCCATTTTCACTAGAGGATCGGCATTTTCACTTACCGCGTCTTTTTTCGATCCATTTTTTTCGTTATGGCCTTTTTTCTTCTCCGGCAATTCTTTATTATTTTGAGGTTTCACCGAGGAACCGACAATATCGCGCTGGCTACGTCTGTGAATAAGAGCCACCATTTCCTCCGGGGTCACATCCACGACAAAACCGTCGTTGGGCGTTACGCCCCACTGGTCATCCTCATCATCGCCGGGGAATCGATGAATTTTCTCGCCGCTCGGTCGGCGATAAGAGGCCGTCGTCAGCTTCAAGGCGGAATGCCCCTCTTCCAGCGAAATCACGTTCTGTACACTTCCTTTGCCCCATGTACGTTCACCCATAACCGTAGCGCGCTTGTGATCTTGTAGGCAAGCGGCCACGATCTCGCTGGCACTAGCCGAGATACGGTTGACTAGCACAACCATGGGGAATCCTTCGAAGGTACCATTCTTGCGTGCCTCCCATTTTCGCTCTTTGATATTGCGGCCACTAGTAGCAACAATCAACCCTTTTGAAACAAACATGTCGGCAACCTCGATGGCCGAACTCAAAAGTCCGCCCGGATTGAAACGCATATCCAGTATCAAACCCTTCATGCCTTGTTTCTCGAGCGTCTCCAGGGCGGAACGCAGTTCCCCGGCTGTCTCGCGTCCAAAAATCGTGATGCGAATGTACCCGATTCGGTTCTTCTTATCGAGCATGTAATCCCAGGCGTTGTTCTTGTCGCGGCTGTCGCCCAGAACTGTTTTCACTTGGATCCGTTTCCGAACAACGGAAATCTCCACCGGCTCGCTGCCTCCGGCATGCAACACTAAAAGCACGACCTTAGATCCCTCCTTGCCCTTCAGGCGTCGAACGGCTTCGTCGATGGTGATCTCTTCGGTCGATTCGCCGTCGATTTTGAGAATGCGATCACCCGCCAGAATTCCGGCTTGATAGGCAGGCGTGCCTTCCAAAGGACTAATCACCATCAGCCGCCCAGCTTCAACGTCGATTTGGATACCGATACCGCAAAACTCGTTCTCGACCTCGGAACGAAAGCGTTCGATATCCTTGGGGCTGATATAAGTAGAGTAGGGGTCGAGCTTGCGGAGCACGCCGTCGATGGCCGCTTCGATCAACTCTCGACGGCTGATGCCTTTGACGTAGTTCCTCTCGACCTGGTCGATGGTATCGACCAAAATACGCTGCAGTTCGTATTCGTCGGGCTTATTCTCGGCATTTTTGTTCTCCTTGGTTTTTCCGCCATTCTCTTTTTTGCCGCCTTCTTTTCCAGGCTCGGGCTTTTTATTATCCGCCTTTTGAGTAACCAAATCGCCCGACTCGCTTTGATTCGACGCTGCAGCAGTGGAAATCCTCTGCAAACCGCAAATGAATACCACAAACACAAACAATGCTACGATCAAAATGCGCCGACATAACATGGCGGAAACTCCCAAGAAGTTGTGAGCGACAGGGCCATCAGAAAGTATAGAAAACGTCGAGGTTGGAAGCAATAGATGTGGTTTCGAGTATGAGGTATGAGGTGTGAATTTTCAGGTTTAAGCTCCGGAAAGTGTACGTCCTCTGAAGTCTGGAGTCCTATGTCCTATGTCCTATGTCTTATGTCCTATGTCCTATGTCCTATGACCTATGTCACGCCGCGGATCATTGCGTTAATCTTACGTGATGCACCCAGGCCGGAAGCACATTTGCCACGATGCACTCGCGACGGATTTCGTGCGCATCGAGCATACTCGAAAGGATGCCGTCGATTTGACGCAACCGACGGCGTTCGTCGCTGCGGCTGACCAGTGCTTTCATGCGACGCACGGCGATATATTCAAAAAACGAGAGCGTTCCGCCCGGCTTAAGCAGGCATGTAAACGTATCGAGAATTCTCTCCACCAGTTCGGCCGAAAAATTATTCAGCGGCAAACCGGAAACTATTACGTCGAAGCGTCTATCGTGGGCAAGATCCTCGATGGGAACCTGATGCACCTCGACACGCCGTGATGCTGGCTGCAAGATGCTATCATGCTCGAAATCGTAGCGTAGCCGCTTCACGAAACTGGCGTTGAGTTCAACAAGATCCAAACTATCTTCTTCGCCCAATCGTGGCACAATGTGCCGGGTGACGGCCCCGGTTCCCGGGCCAACTTCCAGCACCTGCTTCGGTGCATCACCTTCACCCACATAGCGAGCCAAAGCTCCACACAACCACGGACCGCTTGGTAAAACGGCCCCCGTAGTGTGGAAGTTGCAAATAAACTCCTTGAAAAAAAGTCCGTATCCGGACCCCAGACCGGGCATCCATATTCTCCATTGAAAGACACAACTATGAAAATTACAACAATTCAAATAGTATAACGGATCTAATATGAATTGAACACCGCGCTCGGATTGTGCTCCTCAGCAGTGGACTTTGGCAGTATTACCGCTGTGCAACATCACAAAAACCAAAATGTCCATGTCGATCAGCTCATGGCGCAAAAAACCAGCCGCCGAGATAACCCGACGGCCGGTTCGTTTTTACTTTTGCGTGTTATTCAACCCGGCGTGTTTAATCCCGTCGCACTCCGAAGAGGGCGTTGTCGGCTACATTGAAGAATGGCTGGAACAGCCCCGGCCGACCGCCGTTTCCGCAAGGACCAAGCGTGACGGTAAGTCCCACCGACACATTCCACATTTCCTCATCCTGCCCGGCCTCTCCGCTTGCACCGGGTACGATATACTGGAAACCGCCGTAGAGCGATGCACGTTGCGAAACCGGCACAACACCACTACTGCCCAACACAACACTGCCCGGCTCTTCGGCGCCACCGAGCCAGAAAGTCGTGGTCATGCCCGTATCGAAGTAGCGGCAATAGTAGGCGTTAACCTGCGTAATGGGGCGGAAATGCTCATTCGTATAGCCGTACTGCTCGCTACCGACCCTGACATTGTCTCCGTGCCCGGAAATACAAGCCCACAAACCTACCTGGCTGTCGCAGGTGATATCGTAGGCGAATTTCAGCCGCCACTGCCCGAGTTTGATGTTGGAATAGTAATTATCCGTTAGCCAGTCATAGGCCGCTCCCCAACTCATTCGCGGCGCAATGTTCGGATAACGCTGGAAGATACCCACCGTGGTGAAGTTCTGCGTGCGCGTTCTGGATCCCGTGAACTGAGTACCGTGGAAGTTCGACGTCACGCCCGCCGTACCGGCCTGGACACCGATGTTCTTCAGTTCCAGCAGCGGCAAACCGGCATTGATCCCGTAACGCACACCGAAGTTTCCGTTACGATTATCGAGATCCATGGGACCCTTGAAACCATCTACGCCGGCGAAAAAGCTGATGTTATCCCAACAGTCGCCGCACCAACCGGTGTCGGCATCGCAGAAGTCGGGTTTTGCCCAGGACCCGTCACAGCCGGTATCGACCGGAGTACCGTCTTCCTTGACGGTCATGGCCTCGCTGCCATCGCCCATCGATGCGAACTCGATGGGGCGAGCCGACTTGCTTGCGGGCTGGGTCAGCATGGCCGTCAGGTTGGCGTCGGACATGGCGGCCATGCCTTGACGCGATGCCAGGGCGGGCGACTGCAAGTTAAGGCGGTTTTCCAGATAATTGTACTCGGAGTCCGAAAGTGTACCTTTCGCCGTTTTTAGGATGGATTGGCGTTCTTGCGCGGTAACCCAACCATCAGACTCGGCGACATTAGTCATCGCCTGCACGCGTTGACGATTGACTACTGCCATTCGCCCTGAATTCTGGGCAGACGCTTCTTGAGCAATACTCAGGAACATTGCGGCAAGAAGCAGCACAATGGACCAGCTTGATAACTTGGTTGACATCTTGGTTTCCCCCCAGAAGATGCAAAAGTAAAACTGTTTGAACGTTTCTTGATTGGAAAATGATCCACCGGCATGGTCTGGCGATCTTATGGAGGCCTAACGACCGGAAGATCCGAAATAATCATCGGAACTGTTGAATTCCAAACTTAATGCACATGTCCCCTAAGCCGAATATTTTACGCTCAAACAGTCATCCTGACCGGCAAGGTTTACCCAAAATGCCACATATACTCAGCTTGGGTCGAAATATGACCGTTTTTTGAATGGACAATCTCTGAAACGGCAGTACGGAAAGAATACTAAGCGCGAAGCGCAAGCGAGGGAATATGGCAATTAACACACCGTAATCCCCTCGCTTGCGCTTCGCGCTTAGTATGGTTCATGAATAGTGTGGAAGTGGCGATACCGGGAATAGAAGGTCACCGGTTCTGCCCTCTGAAATCTGCCCTCTCCCCCCCATCACAATATAAACTTACTCAGATCCTCATCATCAGCCACGTCGCTGAGGCGTTCCTTCACATAAGCGGCATTTATCGCAATTTTACCCATCTTCATATCGGGAGCCTCGAAGCTGACGTCTTCGAGCAGTCGCTCCAGGATCGTATACAACCGTCGGGCACCGATGTTTTGCATGGTGCGGTTGATTGTGAAGGCAAAATCAGCCAGTGTCTCGATGGCATCGGGCTCGAATATCAGTTGGACACCTTCGGTTTCCAACAAGGCCGTATACTGTTTTGTCAGTGCGCCCTTCGGTTCGGTGAGGATGCGAATAAAATCTTCCTTGCTGAGATCCTTGAGTTCCACGCGAATGGGAAAACGACCTTGTAACTCGGGCATCAGATCGCTGGGTTTGTTGCGGTGGAAAGCACCGGCGGCGATGAAAAGAATATGGTCGGTCTTTACATAACCGTAACGGGTTTGGATTGTCGTACCTTCGACGATCGGCAGCAGGTCGCGCTGCACGCCTTGCCGCGAGACATCGGCTCCATGGGTGGATTCGCTTGCCACTACCTTGTCCAACTCGTCGATGAAAATCAAGCCCGTATTTTCGGCCAACTCGATGGCCGCCATATTGATCTTGTCCTGGTTGATGAGCGCATCGCATTCCTGTTCGAAGAGAACTTTGCGAGCTTCGGCCACGGTCATCGAACGCCGAGATGTTGTCTTGGGCAGGATTTTTTCAAACATTCCCTGCAGGTCGAGGTCCATCTGTTCGGCGCCGATACCTGTTAGCATCATGGGCACAGCTTTTTGTTCGATGGCAAACTCTACTTTGCGTTGTTCGAGTTCACCGGCCAATAGCATGGCCTTGAATTTCTCGCGGTTACGCTTGTAACGGTCGGCCGAATCCGGGCTGTCGGGCGATGCATCGAAGGCGGGCGGTTGCGGCAAAAGCATATCCAGCAGCCTTTCGTCTACCAGATGTTGGGCCTCGTCTTTGACGTTTTCCAACTCCTCCTCGCGAACCAGGCCGATGGCGTTTTCAACCAACTCGCGGACCATGCTCTCAACGTCGCGGCCGTAATAGCCCACCTCGGTGTACTTTGTGGCCTCGACCTTGATGAAAGGCGCGCCGGTTAATTTAGCCAGCCGCCTCGCGATCTCCGTCTTGCCCACGCCCGTAGGGCCGATCATGAGGATGTTTTTGGGCGCGACCTCTTGGCGCATCTCGTCAGGCAACTGTTGGCGTCGCCAACGGTTACGGATGGCGATCGCCACCGATCGTTTGGCCTCATCTTGCGCCACGATGTGACGTTCCAATTCTTCAACTATCTGCCGGGGTGTTAACTCTCGCACGCCAATTTCTCCACCACAATATTCGTATTAGTATAGATGTCGATGCCCGCGGCTATTTCCAACGAGTTCCTTACGATTTCTTCCGCACTCAGCTTAGAATGTGCCAGAAGGCCACGTGCGGCGGCCACCGCATAGCTCCCGCCCGAGCCGATACCCAATACATCATCGGTCGGTTGAATCACGTCGCCGTTGCCGGTCACTAACAGGGTGTTTTCCGCATCCACAACCGCCATCAAAGCCTCCAGTCGCCGCAATGCCCGATCCGTGCGCCACTCTTTGGCCAATTCTATCGCGGCTCGGGGAACATTTTGCGGATAGTCCTTCAGCTTGACCTCAAACCGCTCCAGCAACGAAAAGGCGTCGGCCGTCGCGCCGGCGAAACCGACCAGCACCTTGCCTTCCATCAGACTGCGGATCTTGGTGGCATCGCCTTTCATGATCGAATTGCCCACTGTCACCTGCCCATCACCCCCCATGGCCACAACCCCCTGGTGTCGGACAGTCAGAATTGTTGTTGCACGAGTTTTCATCGATTATTCTTCCTGATATCGTAGGTCGGGTCCAGATCCGACGGTATTTGTGTATTATTGGGTATAAGGTTTCAAGCGTCAGGTATGCTAATCCCTTTTACTAACCTGAAACGCAAGCGAAGGGAGCAGATACGTTTACCTGTAGTTCCCCTTCGCTTGCGCTTCGGGTTAGTATTCCTCATCCTCATTCCCCTAACTTGAAAAACAGGCCACTAATATCGCTTAAATCGAGAATTTGTGCTATCCCTCCGTCAGAAAGATCAATATCACGCTCGTAAACGTATAATTAAGAAGACCTTCGGCATCCCCGAAAATTCCACGGCTTTTTAATTCATGTGCGACTGCCAACCTATATCCGACATTTTTCGTGTTCCCAGCCTGCATTGCCAGGAGGAACTGACGATTATCCGCAAGGCTCTCGACGGATTAGCGGGTATCGCAGATGTAACCGCGGATTACATGACCAACTCCGTTCGGGTGGAATACTGCCCCCACCGCCTCGACGCCGTCGCCATATGCGGAGCCATCAATAATGCCGGCTTCGATGTCATCCCCCCCAGTGAAATTCGCCCGGGGGGACCTTGCGGCGAAGAAATTTGCTCGTGCAAAATCTCAGCGGAACGCGAATCGGCTCGACCTCGCTGGCGAGTCACCACTACTGTCGGCGGGATGTTACTGTTGCTTGGAATCGTAATTTGGACCATTCATACAGAAACCAATGCTGCCGTGGCGGCCGTGCTGGTCGCTTCGGCCGTAGCCTGCGGAATCCCGGTGGCTCGAGCCGCGCTGCGATCTATCCGTCATTTGAAGTTCGACATGAACGTGCTGATGAGCATCGCCGCCATCGGCGCGTTCGGGATAGGCGATTACTTCGAAGCTGCCACGGCCATGTTTCTCTTCAGCGTCTCGCTCTGGCTCGAAGCGCTCAGCATGGACCGCGCCCGGCGGGCCGTGCAATCATTGGTCGAACTTGCGCCCACGGTCGCTCATCGGCTGCGAACGTCTCCTGAAAAGGATGCTACCGGCTGCTTGTCAGCCAGTGCCGTAATGGAACACCCCGAAACACTGGCTGACAAGCAGCCAGTGGCACCCAACGATACCCTCGACGCAATCGAGGTGGAAGATATCGATCCCATCGAGCTTGCAGTCGGCGATGTGGTTCTACTGCGCCCCGGAGAGATGGTGCCAATCGACGGCACGGTTATCCACGGCATCTCGTCGTTGAATCAAGCAACTATAACCGGCGAAAGCATCCCGGTTGAAAAAGAAACCGGTGACGAGGTTTTCGCCGGAACGCTCAACGGTGAAGGCGCCTTATGGATCCGCGCGACACGCACGGCCGAATCCAGTACGTTATCACGGATTGCGCACATGGTTTCGCAGGCCCAGGCCGCGCGCTCGCCGACGGAACGGTTCGTGGAACGGTTCGCCGCGCGATACACACCGCTGGTGATCGTCTTGGCAATTCTGCT
>JAFGTN010000086.1 GCA_016934075.1 Pirellulales bacterium | reverse complement strand
CAACAAGCGACGACGACGTTTACGGCTCGGCCTTGCCGCAACTCTACGGCGAGATGGCAATCGATCGCTGGACGCTTCGCGCCGGGCACTTTTTCAGCCTGATGGGCTACGAGCGGATCGCCGCGGTGAATAACTTCTTCTATAGCCGCTCCTACGCCTTCGGCATCGAACCCATCACGCACATGGGCGCCTTGGCGTCGTATCGACTTGCCGACGGAGTGGAAATCACCGGCGGTATTACCAACGGATGGGACAACGGCTGGCTCGATCCCAGCGAGGCCATCACCGGGCTGGGCAAGGTGTCGGTCGACCTGACCGACCGCGCGGCGCTGTCCTACGCCTTGACCTTCGGCGACCTGGAGCCCGGCAATGAGGTTTATCTGCATTCGATCGTGCTGCAATGGCGATTGTCCCGCCGCTGGGAGTATGTTCTGCAGAGCGATTTCCTGGTCGATACGGGCGGCGCGGCCGACGTTCGGCAGGATTACGGCATGAACCAGTATCTGTTCTACAAGATCAACGACTGCTGGAAAATCGGCGCTCGAATCGAGTGGCTGCGGGCCGAATCGCACAACACGCTCAAGTACCATAACGACGTGTTCGAGACCCGCACCGGTATGACCTTCGGCCTGCACTACTCGCCCACGTGCAATCTCATGATCCGCCCCGAACTGCGATGGGATAGTGCGACAGGTCCCATGGCCAACGACTTCAACGACCGCCATAATACGTACCAATTCGCCGGCGGATTGGATGTGATTTTGCGGTTCTGATGACGTGATGCGATGATCTGTTATCAGGGTGCGTGTTGGAAAGCACGCACCTTGTTTTATTGGTTTATCGAGAGGACAGAGGACAGATGACGGACTTGTTAGCCCCGTCGCCTGCGACGGGTACGGATGTTTCCGGCCGCAGGCGGCCGGGCTAACAATGGTAATCCTGTGATAACAATAATCTCCCGTCAAAAAACGTGCTTCAAAAACGCCACGCCAAGGAAAACCGTGCTGCCGGCGAATAGTATGCACCACGCCAAGGGGTGGCAGCGGGCATATTTCGGCAGCCGGCGGTCGAGGTATAGCAAGACGAATCCCAGTAGACCGAAAACGATGGCGTTCATCGAGGCCACCATGTTTATCACTACCCCTGGCTGGTGGTCGCCCAATAGGATGGTCACGATCATGACGACCAGATACAGGCCCATGACGGTACGATAAACTTTGAGCTTATTTTCGAATCGCGGCGACATGCCCTTGAGAATCGAGGCGATTGCCCGGCTTTTGCCGTCCATGCAACTGACGATAGTGCTGAACATCGAGAAAAACGCCACCACCAGAAACGTCTCGCGGCCCCATCTGACCGAGTCCAGCATGGCGGACAGGATCGACATGATTTTTTGTTTTTCCGGCACCAGGCCCTGAGCATGTAGCGTGGCCACTCCCATGGCCAGAAACGCGAACGAAATCGCCAGGATCAGCGTGTAAGAAGCGAAGCAATCCATCCGCATGGTGGAGATCCACGAGCGATATTCTTGTTCGTTTTCCGCCTTGCCGATTTTCTCGTTGATCCAGGAGGAATACAAAAGTGTGGTCGTGCCCGCCCCCACCCAGCCCATCAGGCCCATGATCGTGGGAACGCTACCCGGCGGAACGTTCGGCACCAGCCCCCGGGCTATTTGTCCGGCAGGCAAGGGAACCTGGAAGAGAGTATATACCACGCCGGCAATCAGCACCGCGCACATTACCACCACGATCCGTTCCAGAAAATCATACGAACCGGCGTACAAAAGCACAGGCACCAGGGCCGTTGCACAAATGGCCACCAGGCGGATGTCGAGACTGGGAAAAAGCCCCGCCAGGGACGAGCCCACGGCCAAGGCGATGCCGCCGTAGCCAATCATATCCAGTGAGAAAACGATGATGATGAAGTACTGGGCCCAATGTTTCGGGCAAGGCAACCAATCTAATGCGGCAAACACATCGTCGCCCGAGGCGATTGTCAGCCGGGCCAGGCCCTCGCTGAAGACCGATTTGTAGACGATAGTCAGAATAGGCACCCACAACAGCGCAAAGCCGAACTGCGCGCCGCTGCGGGGCGTTAGCACAAGCTCGCCCGAGCCGATGGCCAATGCTGCCAGCACCACGCCGGGGCCCATGAATTTTATTTTTTCGCGGAAATTGGCGGGGGCCTTTTTAGCTGTTTGCATCCGAAGTAATATCGTTTGTTTCGTCCGGTGGGGGTTTCATGTTGCGGGTTCCGATTGGAAGCATGACTATAAAATAGACAATACCAACCACTATTCCAATAAATCCGCCAATAAATGCGCCCGCATACATAAACCCACTGAAGTCTTTGAGATCACCAGTGATTGCGAGTTCAATCAGCATTCCGATTATAGCTCCGATCATCGGACCGGCATGCAGTAGAATAATGGGCACAAGAATAGCAGATACTATCTGGATTATCCCCTTTGTTCTGTTTTTCATTCTTCAAATTCCAGCTTTTGTTAGGCGAGAAGGCGGTTGGATATCAACCTCACAGCCGCACTCCGTCCCAGGCCGTCAACAACAAATTAGCCGCGCGGTCGACGTCTTCTTCGGTGGTGTACCAGCCCAGGCTCAGACGGATTGTGCCACAAGCAACGTTTGGCGGCAGACCGATGGCGGCCAGTGTGGGTGAAAAGTTTTCGGGCTCGTCGTTGCCAGCGGCGCCCGTTGCCGCACATAACTCGGGCAGGCGTTTGAGAAGACGCTGGGCGTTGGCTTCGGGGAAGTTGACCGAAAGCCTGGTGGGCAGACGCGGCGCTTTCGCGGCGTTGATGCCCAGCGCCGCGCCCACGGCTTCAACCAAATGGTCGGCCATGCGGTCGCGGAGCGCGGCCATGCGGCCGGCGGCATCGGGCATTTCTTTTTCGACCAACGAGCAAGCGTGCCCCAGGGCGACGATGTTGCCTACGTTTTGCGTGCCGCTGCGCAGCCCGCCCTCGTGGCCCGCGCCGTGAATCAGCGGTTCCAGGGCAATACCGTGACGAACAAAAAGAGCCCCCACGCCCTTGGGCGCGT
>JAFGTN010000085.1 GCA_016934075.1 Pirellulales bacterium | reverse complement strand
GCCATGATGGCCGCGATCTGGATGGGCTGGAACATACCGTAGTCGTAATATGTCTTGATCGTGGCCAACGCGCGGATGACTTCCGCGTTACCGGCACAGAAGCCAATCCGCCAGCCGGCCATGTTGTAGCCCTTGCTCATCGTGGTCAACTCGACTCCCACATCGATCGCGCCCGGCGCTGCCAGGAAACTGGGACATTTGTAACCATCGAAAGTCACATCGCTGTAGGCCAGGTCGCTGATTACCAGAAAGCCGTACTTCTTAGCCAGCTTAACTATCTCCACATAGAACTCCGGCTCGACCGTGGCCGTCGAGGGATTGTGTGGATAGTTGGTTATCAGCACCTTGGGTTTCGGGTAGAGGTGTCGGCATGTGTAATCGATATTTCGCAGTAACTGTTCGCTGTCTGTAACCTCGAGCAATATTTCGCTGCCCGAGGCCAATGCAACGGCATACTGGTGGGCCGGATACGAAGGCGCCGGCACAATGGCCGTATCGCCCGGTCCCATCAATGCCAGGCATAGGTGGCTGAATCCGTCCTTCGAACCCAGGCAGACGATAATTTCATTAGCCGGATCCAGCCGCACGCCATACTGCTTCAAATATTTGCCGGCCACTTCACGTCTAAGGCTCATAACTCCCCGCGCCTCGCTATAGCCGTGGTTCTTCGGATCGCGTGCCGCCTCAGCGAGCTTTTCCACAACCAGTTCCTGAGGGGGGTCGGATGGATTGCCCATCCCCAGATCGATAACATCTGAGCCCGCACGACGCTTTTCGTACAACAGCCGATTCAACTCGGCAAACAGATACGGCGGCAAACGCCGAACCCGGTCTGCCACATTAATGCCGAACAGCCGTTCTTTGGGTACCGGTTTTTCCGAGTTGGTATCGATCGACATTTGGCCAATTCCGCGAGTTTCACTCGCAAGAGGGGGTTTGAAGAATATGCAACCTTTCAGAATAACCGGGGATGGGGTAAATGTGAACAGGGGCGCCCATTTCAAAACACGCTCTAAAAATACAAATCCCGCTCGTCATTTTCCCTGATACGGCGAAGCCGATCCATCAATTCGGCCTTTCGCTTATTGTCGGGCAACTTATCCAACTCTTCTTCTATTAGTTTCTCGCCGGCCGCACGAGTTTCCTCCGAGGCATAGTCCACCAGGTACTCGCAGAGCGTCGTCAGTGCATTGGGCGTGCACATCTGCTGAATGAAACCGGGGATGGCAAACTCCATGAAATTTTCGCCCGTCCGGCCCAGGCGGTAGCAGGCCGTGCAGAAGCTGGGCGTGTAGCCGTCGACAAGCAGCTCGCGCATGACCTCGTCCAGCGAACGGATATCGCCCAACTCGAACTGCTCGCGATCCACAACCTGGGCATCGCCGACTTCTGTATAACCGCCCAATTCGATGCGGCTGCCGGCGTCGATCTGCGAAACCCCGAATGCCATGATCTCGCGCCGCAACTCGGGTGGTTCGCGAGCAGTAAGAATCATGCCCGTATAAGGTACGGCCAGCCGAAGGGTGGCCACCAGCCGTTTGAAGTTTTCGTCGTCCACCATATACGATTCATCCAGCGACACTCCATGGGCCGGTCGCAGTCGCGGGAAGCTGATCGTGTGCGGGCCGACATTGTAATGTTTGTACAGATGCAGCCCATGGGCCACCAGCCCCAGCACTTCATAGCGCCAATCGTAAAGTCCGAAAAGCGCTCCGATGCCCACGTCGTCGCAATCGGCCTCGATGGCTCGGGCAACGCCGTCGAGACGCCACATATAATCGCCCTTGCGCGTGTTCGAGGGATGGACTTTGCCATATGTTTCGCGGTGGTAGGTTTCCTGGAAGATCTGATATGTACCGATGCCCGCGGCCTTCACGGCGGCATAGCCCGCGTGATCCATGGGCGCGGCGTTGATATTAACGCGCCGTATCTCACCCTGGCCCACACGGACCGCGTAAATCTGCCGCACACATTCGGCGATATAGTCGGGCGTGTAACGTGGATGCTCTCCGAAAACAAGTATCAATCGTTTGTGGCCGTGGTTTTCCAATGCCTCGACCTGCGAACGGATATCATCCATGGAGAGTGTGCGGCGGATTACTTCCTTGTTAGAACGTCGAAAGGCACAGTAAGTGCAGTCATTCGTGCAATCGTTGCCGATGTAAAGCGGGGCAAACAGTACGATACGATTGCCGTACACGTCGCGTTTCAACTGCCGCGCGGCATCGTAGATGCGATCGACCTGACCGGGCGAATCGGCCGCGAGCAAGACGGCAGTTTCTTCCAGCGAAAGCGGATCCTTGGCCATGCTCTTTGCAATTACATCGTCCAACCGAGCGTCGTCCACGGTGCTGCCATTACCGGCTAAAAGACCGGGCAAATCGGCCTCGTCGATGAAATCGCGGGCACTCTCACTAAGCTTGTTTTCGTTACCGATTATTGCCATATTACTTTTTTACGTGTCAGTTTCTTCGTTCATTTTTTATATATGCCAACAGTCTGCCCTCTGCCCTCTGCCTTCTGTCCTCTATCTTCTGTTCTCTGTCCTCTCCCCCCATGCCGCAGCCGATAGTTCGCCGAATCGCCCCGCCCGGCGCCGAAAGTCCGACCAATGGACTCGATGCGCCGACGGATGCAGAATCCGCACGCCTGAGCGGTTTCTTGAAGGCATGCCTTATCGGGGTAGATCTCATATAGTTGTCGATACTTGTTGGGTGTCACGTTGGGCATGATCACGTTTGCACCGCGCGATAGCCCCAACTCTCTGCCGTCGGTTTTATTCAAGGTCGCAAGGGCCGTGGTGCTGGGTATGTTCGCGCCCGGACAAACCAGTCGAGCCAGAGCCATCACCTTATAAGTCATCTCCTCGCTGTTGGGTACTTGGTCGACGTTCGACACGGACTCGCCGTCATCCGGAAGGGCGAAGCTCCCGCTGAGCCGAGTGAGCCGACCGTTGGCACTGCCTTCTCCCGATGCTTTTCCCAACGGTGTATCGGGATGCGCGATATACGGCCCCACTCCGATCATGTCCAGGTCCAACTCGGCAAACAACGCTATGTCCCGAGCCAGGTCTTCGTATGTCTGCCCGGGGATACCGATCATCACGCCGCTACCGACCTCGTATCCCAGGCGGTCGAGTGTTCGCAGGATTGCCACGCGGTCGCTGAACTCACCAGACCGAGGCGGATGGATTTTGTCGAACAATTGTCGATTGGACGTTTCGAACCGCAGCAAGTAGCGATCGGCTCCCGCCTCTCGCCAAGCGGCCAGTTCGCTCTCGTCGCGTTCGCCCAGACTGAGCGTGACGGCCAAAGGCATCTCGTGTTTTATCCGCTCTATAAGCTCGCACATCCACTGGACATCTAGCCCAGTGTCCTCACCCGACTGCAAAACTACCGTGCCGTAACCCAAGCTATGGGCATCGGCCGCGGCCGCCAGGATCTCGTCTTGCGACATGCGATACCGCACTATAGAGGTGTTTTCCGCCCTCAGCCCGCAGTAGCCGCACATCCGCCGGCAATGGTTGGAAAACTCTATCAATCCCCGCAAATGCACCGCATCGCCCACTTGTTCGCGGCGGGTGCGGTCGGCCTCATTCCAGAGTCGGTCGAGTCGTTGCGGATCGGTTTCCCGAAGCAGGTTGATGATCTCCTTGTGTTCCATATGGGAATTATACGTATTTCAACGCTAATATGTCAGGCTTTACCGCTAAAAACACTTTGAATCGGCGGATTCGCCCCGTCTTTTATGGATGATTGTGCTACGTTTATATGGAAAAGATAAAACCTTCTCCCTCCCGCCCCAACACGGCCAACCCCTACCATCGTAACAATCTGGAGTAAAAGATGATCGACTATCAGATCCTGGAAGACCAGGGCATCGTAATTCTCGAACCGTCCGGGCCGCTTCGCAAGGAAGACTTCGAAAATCTCACCCGCGACGTCGACGCCTACATCGAGCGCCACGGCCAGGTCAACGGTCTGATCGTGCACGCCAAGTCGTTCCCCGGCTGGGAAGATTTCGGCGCCGTCTCGCACCACATCAACTTCGTAAAAGACCACCACAAAAAAATTGACCGCGTGGCCATTGCCACCGATTCGACGTTCCTTTCCATCGCGCCGGAGATCGTAAAACACTTCGTCTCGGCCGAAGTCATGCACTTCGGCTACGACGACGTGGAAACCGCGCAAAAATGGATCGCCGAATCGAACTGCATGGCGCACTAGTAGCCGAACAGCTTAAACTAAACGCAATGGCGCAAAGACGCAGAGTCGCAAAGAATTATTACAATCCATTTCATAACTTTTTGGTTTTTGCATATCTTGTGGTGATCCTTCGGATTGACCACAAGATGGCGTATGCAAGTGGATACCTGGATAGTTATGAAACCGCT
>JAFGTN010000884.1 GCA_016934075.1 Pirellulales bacterium | reverse complement strand
TGCCCGCGGGCGGCTGGACCAACCTGATGGTGGCTTGCCGCGGAGCCGGTTTCTCGAAGATCGCCGCCTCGAGCTGCCGCCTTTCGCGTACCATGATCCAGCTCGGGCATGCCGCCGGCGTGGCCGCCGCAATGGCCGTCAAAACAGACAAACCTGTCGACGAGATCCACGTCGAGAAACTAACCAAGCGAATGAACATCCACTCACGTTACCCGAAAGGATACTAGCGTGTTGTTCGTAGTCCCGCCTTTAGGCGGAAAATGCCCTACAAGAGCAAGTCGAGGTATAACACGTTCTGCCTAAAGGCGGGACTACAAACGGCAATTCGCCAGGCTCAGATAGTCACATTTGTGAGAACTTGAAAAATGCAAAATACTCGAAACCACGCTTTCACGCTCTTGAAACTTTTAGTAGTCATCGGCATCCTCATCGCCTTGCTCTTGCCGGCTGTCCAGGTATCGGCCGCCGAGCGTCCAAACCTGGTTTACATCCTTGCCGACGATTTGGGTATTGGCGATTTGGGCTGCTATAACTCGCAGTCGAAAATCCCCACACCCTCCATCGATCATCTGGCGCGTGAGGGCATGCGGTTTAACGACGCTCATTCTCCCTCGGCGGTCTGTACTCCAACGCGATACGGCATCCTCACCGGTCGTTACGCATGGAGAACGCGACTGAAACAAGGCGTCTTGCTAGGCTATTCGCGGATGTTGATCGAGCCGGGCCGTTTGACGGTTGCATCGATGCTCAAAGAACACGGCTACGCGACGGCGGGTATTGGAAAATGGCACTTGGGATTGCAAGCACCGGTCGATGACGGACGCAAGGAATCGAATCAGCCCAAGGTCGACTATACCAAACCGCTGAAGCCCGGTCCGATGACGGTTGGATTCGAATCATTTTTCGGCATTCCCGCCTCGCTGGACATGGATCCTTATCTGTTCATCCGCAACGATCATCCTGTCGATCAGCCGACCGGGTGGATCGAAAAGGGCAAGCAGCGCCGATACGGTGGCGGTGGCTACTGGCGCGCGGGATTTATCGCTCCGGGCTTCCGGCACGAAAAAGTATTGCCGACACTTGCCCGAGAGGCTGTCGCATTTATCGAATCACAAAAACCCGAGCGCCCTTTCTTCCTTTATTTACCCTTAAACGCACCGCATACCCCCTGGGTGCCCACAAAAAAGAATCAAGGGCGTTCGAAAGTGGGCTACTACGGCGATTTCGTGGCGGCCGTCGACGGAGTAGTCAAACAGGTCACCGACGCGCTCAATCGGAAGGGATTTACGGACAATACGATCGTCATACTCACCAGCGACAACGGCTCGCATTGGCGCGATTCGGATATTCAACGGTGGCAGCATGATGCAAACTTCGGTCTCAGAGGCCAAAAAGCGGACATCTATGAGGGCGGGCATCGCATACCGCTCGTCGTGCGCTGGCCCAAGCATGTACAAAAAAACAGCGCCTCCGATCAACTTGTCTGCCTGACCGACCTGACGGCGACCATGGCAAGCATCGTCGGACATGAACTACCCCCGGACGCCGCGGAAGACAGCTTCGATATGATGCCCGCCTTGATCGAAAAAAAGGATCCGACGGTACGCAAAACGATCATACACCACTCTTTCACCGGCATGTTCGCGATCCGCGAAGGCGATTGGAAACTGATCGAAGGGCTCGGTTCGGGCGGATTTACCCCGCCACGATATGTAAAACCAAAACCGGGCGGACCGAAAGGACAGCTATACAACCTGGCAACAGATCGAACCGAAAAAGATAATTTGTACCTTCAACGACCCGAAATCGTGAATAGACTGCAAAACTTGCTGGTTAAGTATAAAACCACTGGACGAAGCCGATAAACTTCAAACATGCGGGCTGATTGATTTGGAGATCCGAAAAGTGAAAACAACTCGATACACAGGTTTTACACTCGTGGAACTCTTGGTGGTGATCGCCATTATCGGTATCCTCATCGCCTTGCTCTTGCCGGCCGTGCAAGCGGCCCGCGAGGCGGCCCGGCGCATGCAGTGCACCAACAACCTGAAGCAGATCGGCCTGGGAGTGCATAACTATGCCGGCACCAGCCGCGACTATTTCCCGCAAGGCTCGCCCGACACGGGACTCTACGGATTATTCTTCAAACTCCTGCCCTACATCGAAAAACAGGCCATACACGACCAGGTCGATATGTCGGTTCCCGCAACCGATGTGATAAACAACCACGTGCGAGAAATGGTCATCGATACGTACATCTGTCCAAGCTGGTCCGATAAAACAACCACCAAGATAACCACGCCCGGAAGCTACACCCAGGGAGCCATACTCCTCTATCAAGGCGTGGGCGGCTACACTCCCAATCCCACCGGAATCGACTCCTCCAAAGGCATTCCCTCGGGCAACGGCGACATGCCCTACAACGGCATGTTCGCCTGGGGAAAACTGGTTCGCATGAATGACGTAACCGACGGTCTCAGTTCGACGTTGATGGTTGGCGAATTCGTACAGCGCGACACCACCCATCAGACATATCCCGGCAATGTTCGCGGCTGGATGATCGGCGGCAACTGGACGGGCCCGCCAGGCAGCTACAGCTTTAAGGTCGTCTCGAAGGGAGTTCCCAACCAACAGTTGGATCGATACTCGGCCTCCTGGCAACTTATCACGCCTTACAACCATCTCCCCTTCGGTAGCAAGCACCAGGGCGGATGCAACTTCGTCTTCGGCGATGGTAGCGTACATTTCATCAACGGCGAAATTGAACTCGACACCTTCAGGTGCATGGCAACCATCAACGGCGGAGAAACCATCGATATGTCGGAGGCTATAAGAAATTGAGTTTTGAAGGTAAGACAGCGATTATTACCGGCGCTGCCGGAGCCATAGGATTGGGGATCGCAAAAAAATTATGCGAACAAGGAGCCCGCGTCCTCTTAACCGACCTCGACCAGACAAAACTAGACCGGACCTGCAACGACTTGGGCGGAGCACCGAAATGCCAGGCCCTGGCCGCCGACGTCACCGACTACCGGCAGGTTCAGGCCGTCGTGCAACTTGCCCAAAACATTTTCGATGAAAAGATAGATATCCTCGTCAACGTCGCCGGCATCGTCGGTCAAGGACGCGTCGAAGATATCGATGAGGCCGACTGGGAACGCATGTTCGCCGTCAACTGCCGAGGTACGTTCCTCTTCGCCAAAGCCGTCGTGCCTATCATGAAAGCTCGGGGTGGCGGCAAGATCTTGAACTTTTCATCCAAGTCGGGCAAGACCGGCTCGGCGCTTATGAGTCATTACTCGGCTGCCAAAGCGGCCGTCATCGGCTTCACACAAGCACTGGCCTTCGAACTGGCCGGCGATAACATCAACGTCAACTGCGTCTGCCCCGGAATCACCGACAACACGGGCGTGTGGACCCACGTCTCGGCCGGCTACATCGAAAACCTGAAAATGCCCCGCGACCAGGTGGTCGAAAAATTTACCGCCAAAATCCCCCTGGGCCGGCTGGCATCGATCGAAGACGTGGCCTCGGTCTCGGCATTCCTCTGCTCCGCCGAAGCAGACTACATGACCGGCCAGGCCGTCAACATCACCGGCGGAAGGGAGATGCATTAGCTTTGTAGGCCGGGTCGTGACCCGGCATTTGCATCGGTTGCCAACTCACTCGCCGGGTCACGACCCGGCCTACGAAAGAACTGAACATGTACACCAAACAACAACTAGCCGCCACTATCGACCATGCGGCTCTCAAACCATTCATGACCGACGACGACATCCGCGAGAATTGCCGGCTGGGCCTCAAGTACGGCGTTGCCAGTGTCTGCGTCCGCCCCACCGACGTCCCAACCGCCTACGAAATCCTTAAGGATAGCGACGTGAAAGTAAGCGTCGTCGTCGGTTTTCCCCACGGAACGGCCCGCGCCGAGATCAAGGCACTCGAGGCCCGGCTGGCTATCGAAGACGGTGCCCGCGAAATCGACATGGTCATGAACATCGGCAAGTTCTTGAGCGGTAACCACGACCTTGTCCGCCGTGAAATCGAAGCCGTGGTGACCGAAGCCAGGCCCCACGGCGTGCTGGTCAAAGTCATATTGGAAACGTGCTATTTGAGCAACGAGCAAGTCGCCCAGGCCTGTAAGTTGTGTGAAGCGGCCGGTGCCGACTATGTCAAAACCTCCACCGGTTTCGGCGACGGACCGGCCACACCAGAGGTCGTCGACATCATGCTCAAAACAGTCGGATCCACCATGAAAGTCAAGCCTTCCGGCGGGATTCGCGACTGGCAAACAGCCGTTGCATACCTCCGCCAAGGCGCACACCGCTTGGGCGTGGGTTCCACCGAACAAGTTCTGCAAGGAGACGCCCAGCATGGCGACGGCTCGGAATACTGACGAACTAGCCACGACTCCACGGAAAACGACCATGAAAGCCGTCGAGTACCACGGCCCGGGCAACGTCCGTGTCGTTACCCGGCCGGTGCCCACCTGCGGTACGGGTGAGATCCTTGTTAAAGTCGACGCCTGCGCCGTCTGTGGCACCGACTTGAAAACCTTTCTCAACGGCAACCCCCGCATCACGCCGCCAATGGTCATGGGCCACGAATTCACCGGACTGATCGAAACCGTCGATCCCGCCTGCAATGAATACGGCTCCCTTGAACCAGGCGACCGCGTGGTCATGGCTACGTCAATTTCATGCGGGCAGTGCTATTATTGCCATCGCGGTTGGACCAACCTATGCCTCGAACTGGCGCCCATGGGCTTCGCCTATCCGGGTGGCATGGCCGAATATGTTGTGATCCCCGAGCCGGCCGTTCGTCGCGGGCATGTCGTGCGAGTGCCCGAAGGAGTCAAAGCCGAACACGCCGCCTTGGCCGAGCCGCTGAGCTGCGCCGTAAACTCCTGCGTAAACAGCGCCGTCTCCCCAGGCGATACGGTCGTGGTCATAGCTGCCGGACCGTTGGGTGTGATGAACGCCTGCGTTGCCCGCGGCATAGGCGCGGCGCGAGTGATCCTTGTCGAAGTCAATCCCCAGCGTTTGCGTCAAGCCAAGACATTCGGTTTCGACATGCTGATAGATCCGACCAAATGCAACCTGGTGGAAACCATCCGCCGGGAAACCGGCGGCCTGGGAGCCGACGTGGTGATCGTGGCCGCCCCGGCTGCCGCCCCCCAAGAACAGGCAGTCGATCTGGTGCGAAAACGGGGCACCGTGTGTCTCTTCGCCTCGCTGCTGGCCGGAAAAAGCGACATCACTTTCGATAGCCGCACAATTCATTACAATGAGCTCAAGCTGGTGGGCACAAGCGACTCGACCCCCGAGCATGTCCGCGCGGCCGTCGAAATGCTGGTCGCCGGCACAGTCGACGCCCAGCGGATCGCCGGCCACATCCTGCCCCTTGACGGAATCCTCGAAGCCTTTGAATTGATGCAAAGCGGCCAGGCACTCCGCGTGGTGCTACGGCCGTAGATAAAGAGAACAGTTGACAGAGGATACAAGTCTTATGTCTTATGTCCTAAGTCTAATGCCTGACACCTATAACCCATACCTCAAACCTGACACCTAAAAAAGGACCGACCCATGTCGAACGAAAAACCGGCGGCCGCTTATCCCCGCCTCTGTGTTGCCTATTTCTTGCAGTTCGCGATCTGGGGTAGCTGGGGTATCGCCCTGGGCGGATATGCCGGCGCCACGTTGGGCTTCGCGCCCACTCAGGTCGGTTGGCTCTACTCGGCCATCCCGCTGGGCGCGATAATCTCGCCGCTGTTCATCGGCCCCATCGTCGACCGCTACTTTGCCGCCCAGAAAATGATCGCCTTGTTGCACCTCTTGAGCGGTGCTTGCCTGCTGGCGGCCGCCTTCACCACCGATTTCAGCCTGCTGTTGGTGCTGATGATCCTGCACGGCGTGTTTTACATGCCCACCATCGCCCTGGTAAACTCAGTGGTCTTCAAGCACCTGCCCAAGTCGGAAAACGCTCCGCTGGTTTTTGTTTTCGGCACGATCGGCTGGATCGTCATCAATCTTGTGGTCGACTGTTTCCTCGGCGGTATGACCACGCCCGGATTTTTATACGTGGGCGCTTCGTGCAGCTTCCTCCTGGCCGTCTATTCGTTGACCTTGCCCGACACACCGCCCAAACCCGTATCGCCCGGCGAACGTGGCGACGCCCTGGGCCTGGGCGCTTTGAAGCTATTGCGTGATCCGGTGTTCTTGATCTTCGTCGTCTGTGCCTTCGTGGCCAGTATCCCGGCCTGTAACTACTACTTCCCCGCCATGGGCAAGATGCTCTCGCAGCGAGACTATCCCTCGCCGCTCTCGCTGGGCACGCTCAACCAGGTTTCCGAGCTACTGTTTATGGCTGCCCTGCCGTTCTTCGTCGTGCGGCTGGGTCTTAAACGCGTTTTGCTGATCGGCATGTTGGCCTGGGCCATACGTTACCTGTGTTTCATGCAAGACGCCTTCGGTTTCGCCCTGATCGGCCTCTTGCTGCACGGTTTCTGCTACAGCTTCCTCTACGTGGGTGCCTACATGTACGGCGAGAAGAAAGCGCCCGAAGACCTCAAAGCATCCGTGCAAAGCCTCTTGACGTTCCTGCTCTTGGGCGTGGGCCAGATGCTCGGCGCGCAATGGGAAGGCCTGGCCGAACGCCATGCCTCGCCCGCCTTCACCGAAATGCGAATAGCCGCCTCCGACGCCGGCGTGTCCATGCCCGGCTGGGTTAATCCCAAATTGCAGGACAGCAATTTCAAGTATCTCGATCTGTCGGGCAACGTAAAACGTTGGATGGGCCAAGACCAGGCCGCCCAGCTCAAGGATATCGGCACCGAACTCGACCGCAACCAGGACAACATACTAACTCCCGACGAACTCGCGGCCGTCGCTGAAGAAGGTGTCACATTCGGCGATACAACTTTCACCCACGACGACCTGCTCGCGAACTTCAAAGCCATAGCCGCCTGGAAAGCCGGCAAAAAACCGGACGAGTTGGGCGACGACTGGCAGGTTGCCCGCGACGACTACATCGCCGCGCAACGCGCCAACTGGGCTCAAGTATTCCTCGTGCCCTCGCTGTTCATCTTCGCCGTGGCCGCGGTATTCTTGGTCTTCGGCAAGGAGCCAAACAAAGAGGACAGAGGATAGAGGACAGGAATATGGAATGTCGAAACCAGAATGAGGAAAGAATGAGGGAATGACGAATGATCAAGGACCAATGTTCAATGATCAATGAACAAATCTGAAGTCTGTAGTCTGTAGTCTCATATCTGACACCCCTGTTAGCCCAGCCGCTTACGGCGATTTAGGGCTTATAAAAACCATGGACTTGAAACTAAACAACAAAACCATCCTCGTCACCGGCGGTTCCTACGGACTGGGACGGTCGATCTGCGAGATACTGGCCGAAGAAGGCGCCAACGTCGGCGTCAATTTTCGCCGCTATCCCGAAAAGGCGGACAAAGTCGTGCGGAAAATCGAAGCGTCGTGCGGCAAGGCGGTTGCCGTCCACGGCG
>JAFGTN010000883.1 GCA_016934075.1 Pirellulales bacterium | reverse complement strand
GTTCTCGTCGATGATCTCCACGTCCCAATCGTCCGGCGTGACGGCGGCACAGATCGTCAGGTTCAGCGGGGCAAAGACGCACTTGCGTGAAAAAGTCATCCGCTGAATGATGCCCGGCATGGTAATGGTCGAGAGAGGACTGTGAGGGTTAATCAGCCGAAGTTTGCGGCGACGATTTGGATTGTCGGTTGACTGGATCATCCTGCTCCCGCTCAGCACGCAACATCATACCCAGGCGGCCTCCGCCGCCGGACTACCGAATCGGAAAAACCGATCGGAAAACCTACTGGAAGTAGATTTCGGAAATCGACCACGGTTCACTGCCCGGGCGGACGGCGGTGAGTCGCACATATCTCGCTGTAATCCGCGTCATTGGCAGAAGATACGTCACCTTGCGTGTGCCCGGTGCCGTGTATTCATGCGTAAATTTCTTCCCATCCATGCTCGTGGACAGCGCCACCAGCCGGGCGAAGCCCATCCCCTGATCGCTGTGCAGCAACGCCACCATGTTGAACATGCAAGGACGCCCCAGATCGATCGTAATCGAAGCGCCCTGGTAGCCGCCGCGCGTCGAGGCGTAGGTGGCGTTGAACCCGTCCATGGCATGCTGAATGTTGTTGAACCGTGCCCCGGTAGCGGAAATTTTCCACTCCGTATAGGGAGACATCGCGTTGGGCAACAGCGTCTTGCCGTGCGTCAAGTTCGGATCGCATCCGGCAAGCAGTCCCAACATCAGCCCCAGACAGGCCACAACACAGAGGATGACTCGTTCGTTCATTTTCATTCGCAGATCACTGGTATCGCACCAAAAGCCCAAAAGATTCAGAGTCGAACATTATACTCACTTCTTCAGCCAGTCCAAGCAACAAAAACAAGACGTGCGGCACGAAAATAGCGATTCTCCCCGATACCCGGTGGAATTCCGGCTTGCGGATAGGGATTCGCAGGGACTACGACTGCCTTTGCGGCCTATTCTTCAATCCAAATCGAACATCGACACGTCGAAATCGCTTCCCGAACGACCGGACCACTCCATGACCAGCCCGGTTTCATTGCAAAAACAAAGACCGAACACTCTTATTTCATCTCTCTTGTCAGATTTTGATTCCTGCGGTATACTGTGTTCATACGGTTCAGACTGTAGCCGCAGGCAACACCTCGCCGCGTTGCCACGAGGGCTTCCAAAAAATGGAGATTGTCCGCAACTGAGTGCGGGCTACAGCATCAACTGGGATGGTATTCCAATGAACGACTGGATGGACGCCGAAGCACGAGTAGAGCGAGCACACAAACTCTACCAGAAAGGCCGCTGGGTTGAAGCGGCAGCGGAGCTTCGCGCGGCAATTGAAGCAAACCCCTACAATGCCTCATGGTATTTCAATCTTGGGCTGACGTTGGAGGCGATGGAAGACTATTCCAAAGCCTGTGAAGCATACGAATCGGCGAAGGAACTGGAAAGCGACGATATCGAGACGCTCAACTGCCTCGGCGTGAATCTCACGCGCATCGGACATTACGCCGAAAGCCTCGAATGCTTTGAAACGATCGAAAAGATCGACCCCACCTACGAACCGTGCTACTGCAACCGGATCGTCACCTATACGGAGTTTGGCCAGCACGACGAGGCGGAGCTGATGTTCTACATGGCCAGGCAATTCATGGAAGAATGCCCTCTGTGCTATTTCAATATCGGCACAAGCCATTACATGAGAAACAATTACGACCGGGCGATTGACTGCTGGAAGCAGGTTCTTCGTCTGGATTCCAAGCATTCCCAGACGCATTCGCGTATCGGCGACGCCTACTGGGCCAAGGGCGATCTGCAAAAAGCCCGTGAGCACTACCAAGCCGAACTGGAGGCCCACGGGGAAGACATCGAGGCCCTGCTGGACCTCGGTGAGGTGCTGCTGGAACTGGATGAACTGGAGAGCGCCGAAGCGCAGTTCCGTCGCGTGGTGAAGCTCCAGCCGGACAATGCCGCCGCGTATTTCTGCCTGGGCGAACTGGCGGAGAAACGCGAAGAACCCAACACCGCCGAGGCCTGCTATCGCAAGACGCTCTCGCTGGACGCCAGTTATTCCGGCGTTCACGCCCGTCTGGCGAGGCTGATGCTGCACCGCGGAAAAAACACCCAGGCGGCCAAGCATCTTCAAGCCGAACTGCGAAAAGCCGGCGACGACCCCACCAGCCTGCAGGAAATCGGCGAGTTGCTGATCGAGGCGCGCCTGACCGACAAGGCCCACAAGGTACTCAGCAAGCTGGTCCAGCTCCAGCCGAACGACGCCCACGCCCAGCACAACCTGGCGGTCAGTTGCTTTATGATGGACCGCTTGGACGAAGGGATTCTGCACTGCCGCAAGGCATTGAAACTGAACCCCGACTACCCGCTGGCACTGTACAACATGGCCTTGGCGCACCTGCACAAGGACCAGATCGACCGCGCCCGCCGTTATGCCGCCCGGGCCATGACGCTCGCGCCGCAGGATGAGAACATCCAGCGGCTGGCTAAACGCCTCGGCATGAACGGGCTGTGGTCTCGGCTGCGAATCCGCCTCGTGCCGAAGCGGAAACGTAGAGACATTTATTACGAGTAAGATCCCCCCAAACGCGGGATTGATTTCAACGCCTAAACCGGATAGAACGCACCGTCAGTGGTTGACGATGCGTTCTTTCTTTGGGAGATTTTCGAATGGCTGGTAAAAAACCGACGGTTGTGGTCAGCGAACAACTCATGCCCCCCGCAATGGCATTTCTGCGGGAACACGCCGACGTGATCGAATGCACGCCCGAGACGGTCGGTGAATTCATCCCCCAGGCCGACGGATTGGTTGTGCGGACCTATACGCAGGTGAATACCGATTTGCTGGAGAAGGCGGAGAAGTTGAAGGTGGTCGGCCGCGCCGGTGTGGCGTTGGAAAATGTCGACGTACTCGCCTGTCGGGCACGAGGCATCGAAGTTGTCCACACGCCGGCAGCCAACACGCTGGCCGTCGTCGATTACACCATCCGGATGATGATCGAAATGAACCGCCGCTTTTGGCCGCTCGAAGGCTACGTGCCGGCCGGCGAGTTCCACAACATCCGCAAGCAGCAGTACGGACGATTCCTCGCCGACTGCACACTGGGCATCGTCGGTTGCGGGCGCATCGGAAGTCGGGTCGGGCGGGCGGCCGCCGCCCTGGGCATGCGTGTACTCTATAACGACATCCTCGACATCCCGCTGGACTACCCCGCCGAAGCGGTCGACAAGGACACGCTCTACCGGCAGAGCGACATCATCACCATCCATGTTCCACTGACCGACCAGACGCGAGGCTTCATCAACGCCGACTCCATCGCAACGTTCAAAGACGGCGTGCAGTTCATCAATGCCGCCCGCGGCCCGTGCGTGGATTACGTCGCTCTGGGGTCCGCCCTGCG
>JAFGTN010000882.1 GCA_016934075.1 Pirellulales bacterium | reverse complement strand
TCCCGCGCGTCCCGGCCCCCTTTCTGATGCACGTTACCACCGGGAGCCGAGTCGAGCACTTTCATCGGTTCCCAGGTGCGTCCGCCATCGGTGCTGCACCGCACGACCGGATTGATTTTTCCCAGGTCGCTTTGCGAAAACATCCTTCCGTCGCAAAATACCAACAGGCTGCCGTCGTCGGTAAGTAGAGCACTGGGCAATCGATAGGTGTTATATCCGTTTTCCCCACCACGATAAACGGTGTCACGTTCGAAGATCGGCTCTACCGCGCGGCTATAATGATTAAGTGCAAAAACGCCAAACGATAAAACGAATGTCAGTAAAAAAACGATATGACACAGCGGTGAAAACGTCTATTCATTCTTGTAATTCCTTGGGGAAGTTCAACTGAAGAACTGATGCCGGTTGGCAAGCTATGGCAAAATGAAATCGCGACTTATCCCTGCCGATTCAGGGCCGGCTCGGACTTGAGTTCCTCGGACATGGCGTCCCAATAGGTTTTCAATCCCATCACGTCTGAGCCGGGCGTAATCAACTGGTAGCCCATGTCGACCAGTTCCTTGTAGGGCAGACCTACTCTCGAGGTGCCGCAGAATACGCCGTATTTTTTGCCTACCTCGGCCACACGGCGGCGTGCTTCCTGTACCTTGGGATGCCGTATTTCGCCGGGAAGGCCGATTGCTTGAGAGTAGTCTTGTGGGCCGAAGTAGAACATGGTGATGCCCTTGACCTGGGCTATTTGTTCGATGACCTCGTATGCTTCAGGGTCTTCGATTTGCACGCAGATGATGCGATCTTTGTTGGCCTGCTTCATGTAGTCGGGTATCGGCACGTTACAATAATGGGCGTCGGCGTTACCCCCGTCGACCGGACGGCGGCCGATCGGATGGAACCGCGTGTAGTACACTATTTCCTCGGCGTCGGCAACGCTCATGCAATGCGGTACGATGATTCCCGCCGCGTCCATCTCCAAGGGCCGGATCATATCGCTGTAGCTGCCACGAGGCACGCGGATAAGGCAATCAACGTCATAGATTTTCGCCGCCCGAACCTGATTTTCCATTTGTTCCAGCGTATTCGCACAGTGCTCCATGCAAAGCCAGAGACAATCGAAGTCGTAGCTGGCGGCCAGTTCGGCGATGCGAGAATCCATAAAATTCAGTTTCATGCAGGTGGCTACTTGGCCATCGCGAAACTTTTTCATAACACGGCTGCGACGCATATTCCACTTCATCTCGATTCCCACCAACTAGCTTGAATAACTAATACATGAACAAATAAGAAAACGACAAGCCCTGACGATAGGATACCCGAAGTCCCGGCGAAGGCAAGAGCTCATTTGGATTTTGTCGATCGTCTCGGATCGAGCATTATTTGGAAATTACGGCAGCGGTGTAACGCTTTCCGGCGGTGAGCCGTTTGGGAATCGCAATATGTTCTGAAAATCGTTCGATTGAGCAAAGTTCAGCTTGTTGAACCGCTGGCCGTGTTGGGCAATGTCATGTATCATGTACTATTGTCTTATGTCTGTTAACTAAATACCGGGAGCTACTCATGTTGCGGACGCCAGCCAATGCAAATCAAGTCTTGTTTTTTGTTTTGCTCGTGCTCGTTTCAACGGCCGGTGCGGGTGAAATTGTGCTGCCCGAGGGTGAGGCGGCCTTGCATTGGAAGCCGCTGGCTTCGATTCCGGACGAGATTGGTTTGGCGGGCCCCTTCGCGGGAGTGGACGGTGACGCATTGATCGTGGCCGGTGGCGCCAATTTTCCGGCCGGGCGTCCTTGGGACGGACATCCAAAGGTCTGGCACGACCGCATCTTTGTATTGGAAAAACCGGAGGGGCAGTGGAAGACGGCCGAAGCCCTACTGCCGCGCCCGCTGGCCTATGGCGTTTCGCTTAACACGGAGCGTGGCATTCTTTGCTTGGGTGGCGGCGACAAGCAGAGACACTATGCCGATGTTTTTTTATTAGTTAACAAGAACGGACAGATCAAACACATCGAACTTCCCTCCATGCCGGGCCCGTCGGCGTTTTTCTGCGGGGCCCTGGTGGGCGATACCGTCTACGTGGCCGGAGGTCTCGACCGGCCCGACGCCAAAAGGCCGCAAAAAACATTTTGGGCGCTCGATCTTTCAAAACCGGACGAGGAGTTGACCTGGGAGGAACTGGAGCCCTGGCCCGGCCGGCCGAGAATGCTATCCGTGGCAGCCGCCCAGGATGGGATGTTTCTGTTGTTTAGCGGTGTCGATCTTATCGAAGGTGAAAAGCAGCCGGACGGATCGCTCGGTGAACCGCGGCGCGAGTATCTTACCGATGCCTATGCCTATAGTCCCAAAACCGGCTGGCGGCGACTGGCCGACCTGCCTCGCCCGGCTGTGGCTGCTCCCACGCCGGCCATACCTTTGGGCCGATCTCACGTGGCGATTATCGGCGGCGACAGCGGGCAATTTGCCTTTCCCAAAGAGCCGCTCAATGACAATCATCCCGGTTTTGATTCCGACATTCTGGCCTATCACCTCATTACCGACACCTGGGTGAAGATGGGAGAGTTTCCCAAACAGCTTGGCCCCGACCCGGTCCGCCGACCGCAAGACGGTACCTGGTCGCCAGTAACCACGCCTACCGTGCCCTGGCGTGGTGGATACGCTATTCCCTGCGGTGAAGCACGGCCGGGCGTGCGAACGTCGCGAGTACTTTGGGCCGAACTGATCGACAGCCCCGCGCCCTTCGGGCTTCTCGACTACTTGACGATCGCCGTCTACCTGCTCTCGCTGGTGTTTATCGGCATCTACTTCTCGCGTCGCGAGAAAACCACCAACGACTTTTTCCTCGGCGGACAGCGCGTTCCGTGGTGGGCCGCCGGGCTGAGCATCTTCGGCACCCAGCTCTCGGCCATAACCTTCATGGCCATACCGGCCAAGGCCTACGCCACCGATTGGATATATTGCCTCGGCAACTTCCTGATTATCTTTTCCGCGCCGCTGATCATTTATGTTTATCTGCCTTTTTACAGGCGTCTGAACGTCACCACGGCCTACGAATACCTGGAAAAACGCTTCAACCTGGGTGTCCGGCTGCTGGGCAGTGCCGCTTTCGTATTGCTGCAACTGGGCCGCATGGGTGTGGTGCTCTTATTGCCCGCAATGGCCCTGTCGGCCGTGACCGGTTTCGATGTTTTCCTGTGCATCGTGATCATGGGTGTTCTGGCCACTACCTATACTGTCATGGGCGGCATCGAGGCCGTAATATGGACCGATGTCATCCAAGTGATTGTGCTTATGGGCGGGGCCGTGCTTTGCCTGTTTTCGATTACCGCCGGTATCGACGGCGGGATGGCCCGCGTGATTTCGATGGGATTCGAGGAGGGCAAGTTCCACACCTTCGACTGGACATGGGACATGACTACCACGGCTGTGTGGGTTGTGGTCGTCGGCAAGTTTATGGAAACACTCGTACCCTATACGGCCGACCAGACGGTCGTTCAGCGATACCTCACCACGGCCGATGAGAAACAAGCCGCCCGATCCATCTGGACCAACGCGGTGCTCAGCATACCCTCCACGATCATTTTCTTCGGTGTGGGCACGGCACTGTGGGCGTTTTACAAGGTCAATCCCGGTTTGCAGACGCCCATCGACGAAACCGACCGCATCCTGCCGCTGTTCATAGCCCACCACCTGCCTGTCGGCATCGCCGGGCTGGTAATCGCCGCGCTCTTCTCCGCCGCCATGTCCAGTCTCGACAGCAGCATGAACTCCATCGCCACGGCCCTCACGACCGACTGGTACGGCCGCTTTCGGCCACGGATGAGCGACCATCATCGACTCAACGTGGCCCGTGTGCTTACAGTCTTTCTGGGCGTTTTGGGTACGGGTTTCGCAATCTACATGGCCTTGCTCGACAGCAAATCGATGTGGGACCAATCCTTAAAAATCCTGGGCCTCTTCGGCGGCGGGCTGGCCGGACTGTTCGCAGTGGGAATCTTCACCCGAGGTGCAAACGGAGCCGGCGCCTTGGTCGGGTTCTTTGCCAGCGCCGTAATACTTTGGTACTTAAGAGCCGCCGGCATTGTTCACTTCTTCCTCTATGCCGCCGTGGGAATAGTTGGCTGTGCGGTGGTAACCTGGCTGGTGAGTCAGCTTTGCCCCTGGGCGAGGAAAGATATCGAGGGGCTGACGGTTTATACGATTGAGTCGGTCGGTGAAGAGAAGAACTCAGAGGTGTAGGCCCGAATACGCCTGGATATCGTGGCATTGTTGCAAATGCTTATACCACATTTCCTTGATGATTTAATCCGGCATTGCAGAAGATCTTCGGGATTACCCCCACTACAAAAAAATTGTGATTACTTGAGGGAATGGACACACGTTTAGTATCAATATGCGATTTTCGTATAAAAGAGAAATATTAACTTACGTTGGTTCAAGCACACTATCGGAATTCGACGAAATTATATTTGTATCCATATGTTTGTAGCTCAATGATTATTCGGACACACTAGAATAGTTCGTAGTACTTGAATGAGGCTTGTATTATGGCAGATTATCCTGATCTTGCGCAGGTTTTAGAACAGCTTCCTGACGGAATTACCATTCAAGATAGAGATTTTAACATCATTTTTCAGAATGCTGCAATGAAGGAAGCGTTCGGCGAACATGTTGGTTCAAAATGTTATGAGATCTACGAGGAGCGGTCCAAGGTATGTGAAGGTTGCGGGCTGCTCAAGGCCTTTGACACAGGCAAATCCAATTTGGTGCATCGAACAGCAGTTAGTAAAGGTGGCAGTATTAGTTATTGGGAAAACGCCTGCTTTCCCTTGTTTAATGCTGAAGGGGATATTGTAGCTGGCGTCGAGGTATGTAGAAATATAACGGATCGAGTCTCTTTAACGCAGGAATTAAGGGATAGAAGCATAGAGCTTGGTAAGCTCAATGACCAACTTTCTCATAATAAAAGTGCTCTTCTTCAGCGAACGGATGAATTGGAGGCGGCTTATTCAGAGTTGCGAGAAACCCACACCCGTTTATTGCAACAGGAAAAACTGGCATCTATTGGGCAACTCGCAGCGGGTATTGCTCATGAGATAAATACTCCCATCCAGTTTGTCGGAGATAATATTTCTTTTCTGCGAGAATCATTCGAAGAATTGATTTCCGGCCTGCGGCAGTTCCGGAAAGAATGTGCCTCAGATGCGAATGACTCCACAGAGATCTCAGAATTACGAACTCGAATTATATCGGTGCTTGAACACTTGGATTTTGATTTTCTCGAGAATGAAATTCCCCTTGCTTTGGAACAAGCAAAAGAAGGGCTGCGCGGAGTGACGGATATTGTTTTGGCTATGAAGAGCTTTTCTCATGCTGGAAACAAGGAACTGGAAGAAGTCGTATTAGACGACCTGATTCACTCCACAATGGTAATTAGTCGTAATGCTTGGAAATATGAGGCTGATTTTGATTTGGAACTCGCTACTCCGCCGCTGGTAGTGAAAGCTACAAGGAATGAACTTGGACAAGTACTACTCAATCTGATTATGAATGCGGCTGATGCTATTGCCGACAAGGAGTATCCGGATAATCAACGTGGTCGAATTCGTATTATTACGAGACGAAAGGATAATTGTTGTGAGATTCTTGTAGAGGATTCCGGCTGTGGTATTGGTCCGGATATTCAAAAGAGAATATTTGAACCTTTTTTTACAACGAAAGAGGTGGGGCGAGGATCCGGCCAGGGACTGTCTATTGCCTACAATATCATCACTGAAATGCATGGAGGGGAATTGTCGGTAGAGTCGACACTTGGGGTAGGTAGTACTTTTATTGTGCGACTACCTTCTATTGCTTGATGAGTTTCCGTTGAATAATTAAAAACGAGATTTGGCCTACATCTACCTTACGCCCATTCCTTCCAGGCGATTCACCTCCAACTGCCATTGCTGGCGGGTTGCTTCGTCGATGTCGGGCGAAGGTAACAGCGAACGGCGAGTGCAGTTCAGCAGGGCTTGCAGGGTCTGGTATCTTCGCGTAAGGCCTATTGCCGGTTGGATGTGGTCGGAGATTATTTCGGCCACTTCGTCGATGGACTTCGGTTCGGCGGCCGCCAG